>NZ_JBFUBY010000290.1:0-4901 GCF_056405515.1 Polaromonas sp. P1_G2 | reverse complement strand
CACGGTCTTCGCGCCGGCGCGCGTGCGTGCGTCATTCTGGAGCGTTGCATCCACATTGCGGCCCATGGCGAACTGGGCCGGGGCGGCGCTGCAGCGGCCTGAAACAGGTGCCGGATCGGGTGCCTGGCCGGCGGAGGGGGTGTTGCCGCAGGCGGATATCAGCAGGGAAGCGGTGGCGGCAAGGGCCGCCAGTGGCATGGAACGCATCGTGAGGTCCTTTCGAACGGTGGATAGATGGGCATGCTCTCTGAGAGCAGATCGTCTGGAGCTTAGCGCGCGACGGCACCGGGATGTATGGGCTCTTGCCGCTGCTTCTTGTAGGCACGGTCCCCAGAGAGCACTTTGGCGCGGTCGCGGCAAACGATGCGGTTAAACTACCCGACTCGGAAGCGTGGCAGAGCGGTTGAATGCAGCAGTCTTGAAAACTGCCGAGGATGCAAGTCCTCCGTGAGTTCGAATCTCACCGCTTCCGCCAGCTATTGGCACTTGTTCTAAGACGTGCTAGTAGCTCACTGTCTGGCTCTGCTTCAAGGGCCGCGACAGCAATCCAGTGCTCTGGATTTTCTCCCAATTTGATAGCAAGGTTTCCAGCAAGTACGGGGCTTAGGCGGCCTCGCTTCTTTGCTTGCGTCAGCGCAGAATCCGTCAAATTCAACTCACGCGCCCAATCGGCGGCACGCTGTTTAGCGAGCGCTTGATTCAGTAATTGCATGGTGTTTGGCATGGAATGTCCTTGGCTTTCGCTATGGATTATGCACACCCTGTCAGGAAAATGATTGACACCCTGTTAAGTCGTACCTACATTCGAGCACCTGACAAGCCGTCAGGTTTTGCAAAAAACTCGAATCAATGCAACAAGTCTGCGTTCAATCAGCCCGCATATCGGGAAGTCCCGTTTTAGTTGCCCAGTCTGGTAGCTGCTCTTGCGGCCCTCGGCTCGACGACCGTCTGATTGCCTCAACCAAGCCTGATTCCTTGATCCCCTCGCGGATGGCTGTTTTGGTGAGCCACCAAAACAGCCAGGTGAAGGCCACGAAAAGCGCTACTTGCGACAGCAGCACCAAAAATCCAACTTGTCCTAACGTCATACGTCCCTCCGGTTGTGTAGCTGCGAAGCCTACCGGAACTCGTTCGGTGGTGGAACTTGCCATCGAGCAATTCCGGAAAGACTGGCCCTTGCTGGCCGTACGTCTTGATGCGATGAGGGCTAAAGCGCCTGCGCTCGGCGCGGCCGTAGGACGCGCCGCCGCAGGCGTCCCCGAATTGGTTACCCCCCCGAGTAACACGGGGGTAAATGAATCTCAGCCAGTGGCGCGGCTTCCGGATGAGTCGATGCTTCCGTGCGCAGGTTGCCCTTGGAGTCTGGGTTGTCCTGCGATCTGCGAACTTTCGGATGAGGTGCGCTCGTGAGTGCACCAGACGAAAAGCTCGTTATCGAGGGCGGCAAGGTCAAGTTCCTGACCCAGGAACGCCAGATCAAGGCCAAAGACCAGGGCGGGGTCATCATCGACTACCTGCGCTTCACCGTCCTTCGCGATCGCATGCTGCAAACGCACAACATGCCCATCGATACCGACGATGAGAACCTGGCGCACATCATGGCAATGCGGTTTGCTGAACTGCTCGGCTACGTCCTCGGCGTCCACCGGCCAGGCCGCGACTACTACGACCACACCTACACCATCGAAAACGCCTTTGGGCAAGAGGTCGCCTCTGTTTCCGGCGGTGGTCTGAGCCAGCGCGATACGTTCTGCTTCACCCTCAAAGGTGAAGGCTGCACCTTCGCTCTGCCTGGCTGGGAAAAACGCGTAAGCGATTTCTTCGCGGAAATGTTCCCGAAGATCACGCGTATCGACTTGGCCAGGGACTGCTGGGAGCATGGCCAACTCTGCATCGAAGCCGCAGTGAAGGCGTATCACGACCACGCATTCAGCTATCAAAAGCGCCTCCCAAGCTACACACAGCACGGCTGCTGGATTGACGGCCATAGCCGCACGTTCCAGATCGGCAAACGCGAAAGCGGAAAGCTCATTCGCCTTTACGAAAAGGGCCACCAGTTCGGAATGATGGAAGACCAATGGGTACGCGCCGAGGTCGAACTGCGTAGCGTCAATCGCGTTATTCCATGGGCCGCACTCATGCAGCCTGGTGAATTCTTTGCCGGCGCTTACGAATTCTGCAATTGGCTCGTGCACCAGGGAGTTGAAAGCATTAAGCCGCAACGCGTCATGACGCAAACCAAAGTGGCGACCGTCAGCGTCGAAGCCGCAATGCGTTGGGTCAATCGCGTTGTGGCTCCCACGCTCGTGCAGATCACAGCAGCAATGCCCGACTACGACTGGATGACCACGCTTGTGTTGAACAACACCATGCGTCGTGTTCCTCGCGCACTGCGCGGGCTGAATCACCACGCCTTGCAACTCGGCCTCAACACATTTTTTGACCGCATCAACCCTAACACCGGGCTCGCTTCACCCGCGTGAATTTCTGACTCGAAGCATTAACCAAAAAGGCAATTATGAGAATCAATCAGCAAATGACCATCACCGGCATGAAGGCCTCCAAGGGCGACTTCGAGGGTACGGTTTACGACTCGACGAAGGTCTACGCGATGACCGACATGGACGAATCCAAAGGCAACGCCAAGGGTTTCGCAACGATTGAATACGGCTTCGCGAAAGCGGACGAATTTGAAAAGTACAAGCACCTCACATTCCCGTTCAAGGCCGATTGCGAGATGGAATTTGTCACTAATGGCAAGAGCCAAAAAATGGTCCTGCTTTCGGTGAAGCCGGTTGTGGCCGCGAAGGTCTAAGGCCGTTTCGTCACGCGTAACGGAATGAACTGCCGCCCTGCCTACATCGTCCAGTCAACGGACGATTTCTATTTCCTCCGCGCTGACGGTGAAGGCTCGGTGGACTACACACATTTGTTCTCTGCGGCTACTCCGTTCGATACGGCTGAGGCTGCGCTCGAAGCTGTTGACGATCACTGCGGTGGTCGTGGTGCTGTATCGCGTTTGTGGGTGCCTGAGCATGGCTGATCCCACCGTCATTGAATGTTCCACCGCGTGCACCGTAACCATCGTGCATGAGTTGTCCCTCCCTCCGCTTCAGATGACAGCTGAGGAGGGTGGTCTGGTCGCTGTGGCGGTCATTTCCGTGATGGCCGTGGGGTGGGGGTTCCGCATGGCAATTCGCGCCCTGCGGGGTGATGAGGTTTCTGCTGAAGAAGTTTGACTCCAGCGGGGATGGTGCCAGCGTTGTGAAACGTCGTGCCATCTCCGGTGTAGTTCGGGGTTCACCCGTCCACCGCTTCTGAAAGTTACCTATGAAATTCAATTCTCAAAAGATCGCCCGTGCTGCTGGCGAAGTCGCAACCACCTACGCAAAAAGCATGTTCCTGCTGGCCTTGGCCGCCGGTGCTTCCGCCTCACAGGCTGCCGCCATTGACGTGACTGCCATCGTCGCGTTCATTGCTGAGCAGGCGGTCCCCATCAGCTTGATCGGTGGCGCAGTGCTGCTGATCGTCGTGGGTATCTACGCGTTCAAGTGGGTGCGTCGCGCGATGGCCTAAAGCGGGCTGAGATGCACAGAGGCTTCGGCCTTTGTGCCTTCTTCAAAGCGCCGAAGGTCGGCGTTTCGCAGAGGGTCATCAAATGGGAATTTTTGTTTTCATCGCCATTGTGGGGGCAGCATGGCTTATCTATACCGCGTAGGTGCGGCTCTATTGCTGGCCCTCACGTTCGCAATGATCTGGACTCCCGCGCATGCTGCCGGTGGTTGGCGATACGCCGCGACTGATGCATGTGGCACTGCTGCGGCTGGTGCAGTGAACATGCTTGCCGCTTACAGGCGGGTTGAAAACGGTGTGCGGTATGACTACACATTGATCAGCGCGAATGAAACTAATGGCCGTCTCGACGGCACGCGCACTGAGACTACGCTTTCAACTGGCGTCACAGTGGATAAGGGCGCGTGGGCTTATGTGCTGCTGAGTTGTACTCGGCCCGAAGACGTCACGTGTGCAGGGATAGCGTTGCTCGACAGCACAGCGTTTGGCAGTCGTGACGTACAAATACCCGGACAGGTGGATAGTGGTGAGTCGTGTATGCCGTTTGCTGGCTCTCCCGCGGGCACTGGCTGCAAGGTAGCGTTCTCTCGTGATGTTTCGTACAGGAAGAATGGGGTATGGGTCAGCGAGGGCACGTATAGCTTTCCAGGTGCCACCAGTGCGTCTTGCAGCATGGGAGGTGCTCCGCGCCCTGCAGAGGCCGATACGTGCAAGGGTGGTCAGCCTGGACAAGTTAACGGCGTTACGGTGTGTATTCCGTTCCCGCCCAACACCCCCACGGTGTCAGATGCAAAAAAGGATTCCAGCACGACTGGACCGGCAGGCACAGAAACGAAATCGGAGGTGAAAACCACCGCTTGCGACAACGGTTCGTGCAATACCACGACCACGACAACCACGACGAATTCGAGCGGCACAAGCGTCACGACCAACACCACGACACAGGGCAAGGGCGAGTACTGCGCTGCTACGCCCGGCGCGAAGGAATGCACCGGCAAGAGTTCGTTCTCTGGAAGTTGCGCAGGTGGTTTTGTTGGGGAGGGCGACGCGCTGCAGGTTGCTATTGCGCGGGAACAGTACAAGCGCAATTGCGAGTTTTACGAGAACCCGACGGAACAGGCGAAGTTCGATGCGGAGGCTGCAAAAACCGGCAAGCAATATACCTCTGAGGACATAGCCATTTCGCCGGCTAGTTTTTCGCAAACAAACTTGCTCGGTGTTAGCGCGCAGTGCATCACAGATAAGACAGTGGTGGTTGCTCGGTTCACTGTCGTTCTTCCGTTCTCTCGTGTTTGTCCGTCGCTCGATCAGCTTGGGTTGATCCTGCT
>NZ_JBFUBY010000289.1:0-4929 GCF_056405515.1 Polaromonas sp. P1_G2 | reverse complement strand
CGACAAAACCGGCCTGGCTGAAAAGTGCGCGGTGGTTTTCCCAGCTCGGGTCGGAAATCAGCACCTTGGCATTGGGGCTGAGCTTCTTGAGGAAGTCGGCGCCCACCTTGAGGCCGCCGGTGCCGCCAATGCCTTGCACGGTGGCAACGCGGCCGCTCTTGACGGGTTCGCTGTCAACGCCGAACACCAGGCCCTTGACGGCGGCGTCGTAGGCGGCGATGCCGTCGATCGGCAGGTAGCCGCGGGCCTTGGGGTCGGCCATCATCTGTTTCTCGGCCGCCTGCACGCACTGCAGCAGGGGGAGTTTGCCGTTGTCGTCGTAGTACACGCCTACGCCCAGGTTGACCTTGGCGGGATTGGTATCGGCATTGAACTGCTCGTTCAGGCCCAGGATGGGGTCACGCGGGGCCATTTCGACAGCGGTAAACAAAGACATGAAATATCCTCAGAGAAGTGAAAAGAAGGCGAAAGCGACGATAGGGGATTCAGGCCACGGATTTAGGTCACAAGCTGACCGGAAAAAAGGCTACAAGAGGTATCAAAAAGGCGATCCGGCGACGATGGGGATTGCAATTCCCATTTTCGGCCGAATGTCGTATTCTGTTTGGTTGCCCTGAATTTTAACGGGGCTTGATCGAGGTTTTATGCCAGAAGCTATAGAAGTCATAACCGAGGTGGCAGGTTCAGCCCCCGGCGAGGGCCAGTTCATCCGTTTCCCGGATTCGCCGTTCGAATTGTTCCAGCCCTATCCGCCGGCGGGCGACCAGCCGCAGGCGATCGAGCAGCTGGTGGAAGGTATCAACGACGGCGAGGTGTTCCAGACCCTGCTGGGCGTGACCGGCTCCGGGAAGACCTTCACCATGGCCAACGTGATCGCCCGGCTGGGCCGCCCGGCCATCGTGTTTGCGCCGAACAAGACGCTGGCGGCCCAGCTGTACAGCGAATTCCGCGAGTTTTTCCCCAAGAACGCGGTCGAATATTTCGTCAGCTATTACGACTATTACCAGCCCGAGGCCTATGTGCCGCAGCGTGACCTTTTCATTGAAAAGGACTCAGCCATCAACGAGCACATCGAGCAGATGCGCCTGTCGGCCACCAAGAGCGTGCTGGAGCGGCGCGACACCATCATCGTCGGCACGGTCAGCGCGATTTACGGCATAGGCGCGCCGGAAGATTACACGCAGATGCGCTTCATCGCGCGCATAGGCGACAAGATGGGCCAGCGCGACGTGATCGCGCGGCTGATCCGCATGCAGTACACGCGCAACGAGCAGGATTTTGCGCGCGGCACCTTCCGGGTGCGGGGCGATGTGATCGACGTCTTCCCGGCCGAGCATTCCGAACTCGCCATACGCATCGAGCTGTTCGACGACGAGATCGAATCGTTGCAGCTGTTCGACCCGCTGACGGGCYGCATCCGCCAGAAAATCCCGCGCTTTGTGGTCTACCCCAAGAGCCACTACGTCACGCCGCGCGACAAGGTCATGACGGCGGTGGAAACCATCAAGCTGGAGCTGTCCGAACGCGTGGCCCAGTTCGTCGCCGACGGCAAGCTGGTGGAAGCCCAGCGCATCGAGCAACGCACCCGTTTCGACCTGGAAATGCTCAGCGAAATCGGCCACTGCAAGGGCATCGAGAACTACACCCGCCACCTGAGCGGTTCGCCGCCGGGATCGCCGCCCTCGACGCTGTGCGACTACCTGCCCAAGGACGCGGTGATGTTCCTGGACGAAAGCCACGTCATGATCGGCCAGCTCAACGCCATGTACAACGGCGACCGGGCGCGCAAGACCACGTTGGTGGAATACGGCTTTCGCCTGCCCAGCGCGCTGGACAACCGGCCGCTCAAGTTCGAGGAGTTTGAGGCCAAGATGCGGCAGGCCATCTTTGTCTCGGCAACGCCCGCGGCCTACGAGCAGGAGCACGCCGGCAAGGTGGTGGAGCAGGTCGTTAGGCCGACCGGCCTGGTCGACCCGCAGGTCGAAGTGCGGCCGGCCACCCACCAGGTCGACGACGTGCTGCAGGAAATCCGCATCCGGGTCGAAAAAAACGAGCGGGTGCTGATCACCACGCTGACCAAGCGCATGGCCGAGCAACTGACCGATTACCTGAGCGACAACGGCGTCAAGGTGCGCTACCTGCACAGCGACGTGGACACGGTCGAGCGCGTGGAAATCCTGCGCGACCTGCGGCTGGGCGCTTTTGACGTGCTGGTCGGCATCAACCTGCTGCGCGAGGGCCTGGATATTCCCGAAGTGTCGCTGGTGGCCATCCTGGACGCCGACAAGGAGGGCTTTTTGCGCGCCGAGCGCAGCCTGATCCAGACCATAGGCCGGGCCGCCCGCAACCTGAACGGCCGCGCCATCCTGTATGCCGACCGGATCACCGATTCCATGAAAAAAGCCATGGGCGAGACCGAGCGGCGGCGCAACAAGCAGATCGCCTTCAACCTCGAGCACGGCATCACGCCGCGCAGCGTGGTCAAGCGCATCCGCGATCTGATCGACGGCGTCTACAGCGAGAAATCGGGCAAGGAAGCCGAAAAGCTCGAGATGCAGAAGGCGTTGGTCGAGGACATGAGCGAAAAAGACATCGCTCGCGAAATCAAGAAGCTGGAAAAGCAGATGATCGAACACGCCAAGAACCTGGAGTTCGAAAAAGCCGCCCGGGTCCGGGATCAGCTGCACAGCCTCAAGGAGCAGGCTTTTGGCGCTCCTGGCACCGACAACGTGCCGCCCGTGACCGTTGCGGGTCAAGCCCGGCTCTGAGTCGCAACGGCGCCAGTAAAGTCTTTCGTTGCACCAATATGGTGCAATGAAGAGCTGGGTCTACGGGTTAGCCCCATGTTTTTGGCGCCGCCAGCGGGAAAAACCCTGCTTGTGTTATACTTGACGAAAACAGTCAAGAACAATACCAGAACAACAAAAAGCCCCCGCGATACCGGTTGACTGACCTGGGCGGCTGGAGGAAGAGTTCCCTGCAAGCCACAAGCTTTCAGGGTGAAAACGACAGTCAAGCCATTTAAAGGAGCTTGTTATGCGCCTCACAACCAAAGGCCGCTTTGCGGTCACCGCGATGATCGATTTGGGACTGCGCCAGAACAACGGCCCGGTTACCCTGGCTGCGATCAGCCAGCGCCAGCAGATTTCCCTTTCTTACCTCGAACAGCTCTTTGGCAAGCTGCGCCGCCATGAACTGGTGGAATCCACCCGTGGCCCCGGCGGCGGTTACACCTTGGGTCGCAAGGCTTCCGAGATCACCGTGGCCGACATCATTGTGTCGGTGGACGAGCCTATTGATGCTACCCAGTGCGGTGGCAAGGAAAACTGCCTGGGCGAAGGCGGCCGTTGCATGACGCACGAACTGTGGGCATCGCTGAACAGCCGCATGGTGGAGTTCCTGGATTCCGTGACCCTGCAAAAACTGGTGGAAGACCAGCTTGCCAAGGGCGTGGTGATCGAGAACACCCCCCAGGTGAAAAAAGCCATTTTCACGGCGCCGGCGGTCAAGCCGATTCGCGTGAACGCGCCGAACTCGGTCTTTGCCCTGGGCAATGCATTTTCCAAATCCTGATGGATCCAGGCCGGGCAACCGCCCGGCTTCATCTCTTTGTGAATTGACGCATTGACCCTTGATCGCGCTGCCAGCCAGCCGTGAATTAAAAAAGCTAGCCACATGGACACCCCACACTTTCCCATCTACATGGACTACAGCGCCACGAATCCCTGCGACCCGCGGGTGGTGGACGCGATGATTCCCTGGTTGCGCGAACATTTCGGCAACCCCGCTTCCCGCAGCCACGCCTGGGGCTGGGAGGCGGAAGCCGCCGTCGAGAAGGCGCGGGGGCAGATCGCCGACCTCATCGGCGCCGACCCTCGCGAGATCGTCTGGACCAGCGGCGCCACCGAGTCCAACAACCTGGCACTCAAGGGCGCAGCCCACTTCTACAAAACCAAGGGCAAGCACATCATCACGGTCAAGACCGAGCACAAGGCCGTTCTTGACACCTGCCGCGAACTGGAGCGCCAGGGTTTTGAAGTGACTTACATGGACGTGCAAGCCGACGGCCTGCTGGACCTGGACGCGCTCAAGGCCGCCATCCGTCCCGACACCATTCTGGTCAGCGTCATGTTCGTCAACAACGAAATCGGCGTGGTCCAGGACATCCCGGCCATTGGCGCCCTGTGTCGTGAAAAAGGCATCATCTTCCATGTGGATGCCGCCCAGGCAACCGGCCGCATCGACATCGACCTGGCCACCTTGCCGGTCGACCTGATGAGCCTGACTTCGCACAAGACCTACGGCCCCAAGGGCATTGGCGCCCTGTACGTGCGACGCAAGCCGCGCGTGCGCCTGGAAGCGCAAATGCACGGCGGCGGCCATGAGCGCGGCATGCGTTCGGGCACGCTGCCCACGCACCAGTGCGTTGGCATGGGCGAGGCCTACCGCATCGCCAAGGCAGAGATGCACGAAGAAAACAAGCGCATCCGCGCCCTGCACGAGCGCATGCTCAACGGGCTCAAGGATGTGGAAGAGGTATTCCTCAATGGCCACGCCGACAAGCGCGTTCCGCACAACCTGAACATGAGCTTCAATTTCGTCGAAGGCGAGTCGTTGATCATGGGCATCAAGGGCCTGGCGGTTTCCAGCGGTTCGGCCTGCACTTCGGCCAGCCTGGAGCCAAGCTATGTGTTGCGCGCCCTGGGCCGCAGCGACGAACTGGCGCACAGCAGCCTTCGCATGACGATTGGCCGCTGGAGCACCGAAGAAGAAATTGACTACGCGGTCGCCACCATCAAGGAAAACGTGGCCAAACTGCGCGAACTGTCTCCCCTGTGGGAGATGTTCAAGGATGGTGTTGATTTGTCCACCATCCAGTGGGCCGCCCACTGAGCGGCATGTCGAACAGCTTAAAGAGGTAAACAAAAT
>NZ_JBFUBY010000288.1:0-5045 GCF_056405515.1 Polaromonas sp. P1_G2 | reverse complement strand
GGAATAACTGTGGCCCTTGGCCTGGAAGATCTGGTCTTTTTCGATCCCGCCGAACTGGCTGATCGCGCCGTCCACCGGCGACACCAGCTCGGCCGCCGCCAACGGGCGCGCGCCGGGCTTGAGCGCGCGCGTGAAGAAGTCGTTGAAGGTGAGGTAGCTGGCGATGTCGGAGTTGAGCGCCTCGTCCATGTTGACCCGGTACTTGGCGACAAAGCGGCGGATGATTTCCGTGGTGACCCAGCCGCGCTCGCGCGAGGCCACGAAACCGGCGAAGGAAGTCAGCGCCTGCTTGGGAAACAGGTATTGGGGAAGGACGGCGAATCGGTCGGACACTAGGCGGCTTGAAGGGTGGAGGAAGGGCCATTCTATCGATGCCCAAACGCCACCGCCGTCGTCCGAAGGCGGCTTACTGTGCGGGATAACCCGCCTCGGCGAGCGCCGCCGCCACGGCCGGCCGGTCTTGCGAGGACTGCACCACGACTTTTTTGGCCGCCAGGTCCACGCGGACCTGCGCGGCCGGGTCCAGCGACTTGACGGCCTGAGTGATGGCGCCGGCGCAGTGGCCGCAGCTCATGGCGGGGATGGTGAATTCCATCGAGGATTCCTTGGGTTGTGAAATAAAGGGTTTGAACAGCAGTCTGAACCTTTCCATGGGGGCAGGGTCAAGCCAGGCCGGCCAAACCCTCCCCGCTTCCGTGGCTATTGTCCCTCGGGCTTGACCCTCCCATGGTGGTAAGGTTCAGACTATCCCCATGAACACAAGCGCCTCCTTCAAAACACCTTCCGCCGCGGCCGCGCTGGCCGAGTGGCAGTTTCCCGTCCAGGGCATGAGCTGCGCCTCCTGCGTGGCGCGCGTGGAACGCTCGCTGGCCAATGTCCCCGGCGTCCAGGACGTCAGCGTCAATTTCGCGACCGAACAGGCCAGCGTGAAGGCGCGCGCCGATGTCGGCGTGGACACGCTGAAGGCCGCCGTCGCCAAAGCCGGCTACAGCGTGGCTGAGCAATCCCTGCAACTCAGGATAGACGGCATGACCTGCGCTTCCTGCGTCTCGCGCGTGGAAAAAGCGCTCAGGCAGGTGCCGGGCGTGCTCTCGGCCAACGTCAACCTGGCGACCGAGACCGCCGAAGTCAGCGTGGCCGGCAGCGCCGCCATGCTGCCCACGCTGATGGCGGCGGCGGCCAGGGCTGGATACCAGGCGCGGGAAATCCCGGCCGCCGGTGAGGGCGCCGTGAACAGCCCCGCCGCCCCCTGGTGGCCCATCGCGCTGGCGGCCGTCCTGTCGGCGCCGCTGGCCTTGCCCATGGTGGGCACACTCTTCGGCAAGGACTGGATGCTCGACGGATGGCTGCAATGGCTGCTCGCCACGCCGGTGCAGTTCTGGCTGGGCGCGCGCTTTTACCGTGCCGGCTGGAGCGCGCTGCGCGCCCGCAGCGGCAATATGGACCTGCTGGTCGCTCTGGGCACCTCGGCGGCTTACGGCCTGAGCGTCTACCAGTTGCTGCGCCATGGCGGCCACAGCATGGCCCACCTGTATTTCGAGGCCTCGGCCGTGGTCATCACGCTGGTGCTGCTGGGCAAGTGGATGGAAACACGCGCCAAGCATCAGACCACCGCCGCGATACGCGCGCTGCAGGCGCTGCGACCCGACACCGCGCGCCGCCGCCGCGACGGGAAAGATGAAGACGTCGCCCTGCAAGAAATACAGCTCGGCGACCTGGTGGTGGTGCGCCCCGGCGAGCGCATCGCGGTGGACGGCGAGATCGTCGAAGGCGCCACGCAGGTGGACGAATCCCTGATCACCGGCGAAAGCCTGCCGGTCATGAAGCACGCAGGCGACCGGGTCACGGGCGGCGCGGTCAACGCCGAAGGCCTGATCGTGGTCCGCACCACGGCCATAGGCGCGGAATCCACGCTGGCCCGCATCGTGCGCATGGTCGAGTCCGCGCAAGCCAAAAAAGCGCCGATACAGCGGCTGGTCGACCAGGTCAGTGCGGTCTTCGTGCCGGTGGTGATAGGCATTGCCGTGGTGACCCTGCTCGGCTGGGGCCTGGCGACGCAGAACTGGGAAGCTGCCATTTTGAACGCCGTCGCCGTGCTGGTGATTGCCTGCCCCTGCGCGCTGGGCCTGGCCACACCGACCGCCATCATGGTGGGCACCGGCGCCGCCGCCCGCCAGGGCATCCTGATCAAGGATGCCGAGGCGCTGGAGGTGGCGCACAGCGTCAAGATCGTGGCCTTCGACAAGACCGGCACCCTGACCGAAGGCAAGCCCGAGCTGGTGGCACTTGAGCCCCACGGCATCGCGGACCATGAACTGCTGGCCTGGGCCGCGGCGATCCAGTCGGGCAGCGAACACCCGCTGGCCAGGGCCGTGATACGGCGCGCGGCTGAGCAGTCGCTCGAGGTCCCCGCGGCAACCCAATTGCGCGCCGTCGCGGGACGCGGCATGGCTGCCGTGGTGGCGGGCCGCGAACTCCGGCTCGGGAGCCCGGGCTTCATGCAGGAGCTGGGCCTGGACCTCACCGGCTTTGCCGTGCTGAACGCTCGCGCCAAAGAACTCGAAGCCCAGGGCCGGACTGTGTCCTGGCTCGCCGATGCCTCCGGCGCCCCCCGCTTGCTCGGGCTGCTGGCTTTTGGCGACACGCTTAAGACCAGCGCGGGGGCCGCCGTTGCCCGCCTGCACGCGCTGGGCATACAGACCGCCCTGGTGACCGGCGACAACCGTGGCAGCGCCGAAACCGTGGCGCGGCAACTCGGCATTGACATCGTGCACAGCCAGGTGTTGCCGGAAGACAAGGCCGCCATCATCGGGCAGCTCAAGGCCGGCATCCAGTCAAAAGGCGGGCGCGTGGCCATGGTCGGCGACGGCATCAACGATGCGCCGGCCCTGGCCGCCGCCGACGTCGGCATCGCGATGTCCACCGGCACCGACGCGGCCATGCACGCAGCCAGCATCACGCTGATGCGCGGYGACCCGGCGCTGGTGGCCGGCGCAATCGACATCTCGCGCCGCACCTACGCCAAGATACGCCAGAACCTGTTCTGGGCTTTTGTTTACAACGTGGTCGGCATCCCGCTGGCCGCGCTGGGGTTTTTGAGCCCCGTGATCGCCGGCGCCGCCATGGCGCTGAGCAGTGCCAGCGTGGTGATGAACGCCTTGCTGCTGCACCGCTGGAAAGGAAACGCCCATGACTGAAGCCATCGACACCCTTGACGCCATTAACATCGGCCCCCTCAACATCGGCCAGGCCGCCGCGCGATCGGGCGTGTCGGCCAAGATGGTCCGCCACTACGAGTCGCTGGGCCTGCTGCCCACGGTGCACCGCACCGAGGCGGGCTACCGCCAGTACGGCGAAAAAGAGGTGCACACGCTGCGCTTCATACGCCGCGCCCGCGCGCTGGGCTTTAGCATGGCCGAGATCACCGAGCTGCTCAAGCTGTGGCAGAACAAGCGCCGCGCCAGCGCGGACGTCAAGCGCATCGCGCTGGCCCATGTGGCCGACCTGGAGCGCCGCATCGCCGAGATGCAGGCCATGAAGCAGACCCTGGGCCACCTGGCCCACTGCTGCCAGGGCAACAGCCGGCCCGACTGCCCCATCCTGAGCGAGCTGGCGGCCTGATCCGGCCCCCGAATGGAATGTCCGATTCCGGCGAGCGAAAGCGAGCCGCCGGATTTATCCTGAGGGTGTTGATGGTATTTCCATCGCCCACGGACCACCCATGCCTCTTGTGACCGAAGCACCCACCTTATTGCCCGACCTTGC
Source organism: Polaromonas sp. P1_G2 (assembly GCF_056405515.1). Classification (NCBI taxonomy): domain Bacteria; kingdom Pseudomonadati; phylum Pseudomonadota; class Betaproteobacteria; order Burkholderiales; family Comamonadaceae; genus Polaromonas; species Polaromonas sp. P1_G2. The sequence continues at coordinate 1,280 of NZ_JBFUBY010000288.1, read as the reverse complement.
AGGCGCCGATGACTGGGATATCACCACAGCCACGCTGAACCGCCATGGCAGCGCCGTATTGCCGCAACTGCTGAGCGTGCGCGAATGCGAAGCCGTCGCCAGCCTGTACGCGGACATGCGCCGCTTCCGCAGCCGCGTGGTGATGCAGCGCCATGGCTTCGGCCAGGGCGAATACCAGTACTTCAGTTACCCGCTGCCCGATATCGTTGCGAATCTGCGCGCCGCGCTCTACCCGCGCCTGGTCGGCGTGGCCAATGCCTGGAACGAAGCCATGGGGATAGACGTGCGCTATCCGGCCGACCATGCCGATTTCCTGGCACGCTGCCACAAGGCCGGCCAGCAGCGGCCCACGCCGCTGCTCTTGCAATACGGGCCCGGCGACTACAACTGCCTGCACCAGGACCTGTACGGCGAGCATGTGTTTCCCCTCCAGGTCGCGGTGTTGCTGTCGCGCCCGGTTGAGGACTTCAGCGGCGGTGAGTTTGTGCTGACCGAGCAGCGCCCGCGCATGCAGTCGCGGCCCGAGGTGGTGCCCCTGAAGCAGGGCGATGCCGTGGTGTTCGCCGTACACCATCGACCGGTGCAGGGCAGCCGGGGTTTTTACCGGGTCAACATGCGGCATGGTGTGAGCACCGTGCGCAGCGGCCACCGCCACACGCTGGGGATTATTTTTCATGACGCGCAGTGAGCTTGCCGCGCGCGCACGTAAGGAATCAAGGAGATGGTTTGACTCCAGGCCTTTTTGATGACGCACCGCCACCCTATGCCGCACCCGAGGCGATCGCGCCGGGCGCGGCGCTGCTGCGCGGTTTTGCGCTTGATGTAGATGAAGCCTTGCTGCAAGCGGTGGAAGGCGTCATCGCGGCCGCGCCGCTGCGCCACCTGGTCACGCCGGGCGGCTACACCATGTCGGTCGCGATGAGCAATTGCGGCGCGCTGGGCTGGGTATCCGACCGCAGCGGCTACCGTTATGACGCGAAGGACCCGCTCTCCGGGAAGCCCTGGCCAGCCATGCCTGCCTGCTTTGCCGAACTCGCGTTGCGCGCCGCGGAGGAGGCCGGCTTTGAAAATTTCCATCCCGACGCCTGCCTGATCAACCGCTATGAACCCGGCGCGCGGCTTTCGCTGCACCAGGACAAGGACGAGGGCACGCTGGACGCGCCCATCGTGTCGGTGTCGCTGGGCCTGCCGGCCGTGTTTCTGTTCGGCGGCTCGAGCCGCGGCGACAGGCCCGCGCGCTACCGCCTGCAGCACGGCGACGTGGCCGTGTGGGGTGGACC
>NZ_JBFUBY010000287.1:0-5051 GCF_056405515.1 Polaromonas sp. P1_G2 | reverse complement strand
GGCATGGTGATGCCGAACTCGGGCAGGCCGTAGCTCAGTTCCTCGGCGGCATCGTCGAGCAGTTTCACCGTGTCCAGCCCGCCCGGCTGCAGCCACCATTGCAGGCCCGGGTGGGCCGCGGCAAAGGCGCGCAATCGCGCCAGGTCACCCTCGCTGAGGGGCTCCATGTGACGCAACACCATGGCCGTCACGTCATCGCCGCAGGCCAGTTCGATCTGCGGCAGGGTCTCTTTCGCGTCCATGGCGCCAATCAACTCGCGCAACGGCACCAGCAAGTCGCTGACATGACGGGGCAGCACATGGCATTCACTCATGTCGGCGACGTAACTGCTTTTGCGCTCATGGAAACCCACCAGCACCGTGCCCTTTTTGCGCACATAGCGCACCGACAGCCGCGCGCGATAGCGGTAGCCCCAGGCCGGCCCCTCGATGGGCCGCAGCAGGCCGTCCGTCTTGAGCTTGCCGATGTGCAGGAGGTTGTCCTCCAGCACGCGCTGCTTCACGGCCACCTGTGCGCCCACATGCAGATGCTGCATCTTGCAGCCGCCGCAGGCACCGGTGTGCATGCCGAAATGCGGGCAGGCCGGACGCACACGCTGGGACGACTCGCGGTGGATCGCCATCACCACGGCTTTTTCAAAGCTGCTTTTCTTGCGGTAGACGTTGGCCGTCACCTGCTCGAAAGGCAACGCGCCCTCGATGAACACTACTTTGCCGTCGGGCCTGTGGGCAATGCCTTGGGCCTCGATGTCAAGCGATTCGACCTCGAGCACGTCCGGCGGGTAGTCCGCGGCGGCGGCTGGCTTCGATGTGGAGCTTTCTTCTGTCATAGGCCAATTGTCTCAGGCTGAGGTACCATTTTTCGAACACTCGCAAAGGAATGACGATGGAACTTCGCATCTGCATCGACGTTGACGACATGGAGCGCGCCATCGCGTTCTATACGCAGGGGCTGGGGCTGCGCGTGGGCCGCCGCTTCAAGAGCGACTTCGTGGAAATCCTGGGTGCCGGCAGCCCTATAGACCTGCTCTTCAACGCACCGGGCACCCGGCCCATCGCCGGTGGGCCCGGCAGCGAGACCGCCCGCCACTACAGCCGCCACTGGACGCCCGTACATCTGGATTTCGTCGTGGAAGACATCGATGCCGCAGTGACGCGGCTGCAGCGGCACGGCGCAGTGCTGGAAATGCCGGTGACCGAGCGAGTCTGGGGACGCATCGCCGGGCTGGCCGATCCTTTCGGCCACGGGCTGGATCTGCTGGAATTCAAGGGCCGCGGCTACGACGAAATCCTTCAACCGCATTGAGGCAGCAAAACGGCGCGGCAAAGAAAAAGGAGCCGGGCGCTAGCCGGGCTCCTTTTGTCGTCGCTTTGGGCGTTTACTTGGCAGGCAGGTATCTGGCCGGGTCCACCGGTTTGCCCTGGCGGCGAATTTCAAAATGCAGCTTCACGCGATCCGCGTCGCTGTTGCCCATTTCCGCGATCTTCTGGCCCTTCTTGACATTCTGGTCTTCCTTCACCAGCAGCGTCTGGTTATGCGCATAAGCCGTGAGGAAGGTGTTGTTGTGCTTGAGGATGACCAGGTTGCCGTAGCCGCGCAAGCCTGCCCCCGCATACACCACACGCCCGTCGGCGGAGGCCACCACCGCATCGCCCGCCTTGCCGGAGATATCCAGGCCCTTGTTCTTGGCTTCGTCAAAGCCCGCCACCATGGCGCCTTGCGCGGGCCAGATCCAGGCGATGTCTTCCTCACCCGTCGCGGCCGGTGCCGGTGCCGGGCCGGCGCTGGCGGGCGCCGATGCAGGCTTCGCCGCGCTGGCGGCTTGCGCGGGTGCCGTGCTGGACGCTGGCGCCGAGCCCGGCGACACCGGGCGAGTCACCACCAAGGGGTTTTCGCTGGTCGGCGGCACGACGCGCAGCACCTGCCCCACTTCGATGATATTGGGGTTCTCAAGGTTGTTCCAGCGCACGATGTCGCGCCAATTCTGGCCGTTCTCCAGGCCGACGCGGATCATGGTGTCACCGGGCTTGACCGTGTAGTAACCGGGTTTGCCGGCGTTCTCAAAGCCGGGAAGCTGCTTGACGTTGCCGGGGTCCACGGCACCCGGCGCCGGGCGCGACCCGAAGGTCCCGCGGTCTTCCACCGGTGCATTGGTAGGGGATCGCGAGGCGCAGCCCGCCGCAACGAGCAGCACGGCGGCAAGCATGCAGGACAAAGCCAGCCTGCCGGGCCTGGAGCAGGTGGCAGGCAGGGCGACTGCCCTGTTCGACCGTACGGTTTGATTCATTGCTTCTTTCGTCTTCAATCTTGACTGACTTGCCTGGATCACAAGGCCCATGGGGACTTCCGGAGCCAGGCCTTTAGCTTGTTCCCGATTTTAAAGGCACAAAGTGGACGGCCTCCAGCAAGGTCTGCCGGATACCCTGGGGAGTTTTGTCCACCACCACCAACGCTTGCGCGCCACCGGTGGTCTGCATGGGCGCCACCAGCCGTCCGCCCACGGCCAGTTGGTCTATCCAGGCCGGAGGGATGGCTTCACCGCCCGCCGCGGCGATGATGGCCGCATAGGGCGCACCCTTGGCGTAGCCCATCATGCCATCCCCAAAGAGTAGGTGCACATTGGGCAGCCGCAAAGTCCGCAGGTTCTCCCTGGCTTTGTCATGCAGGCCGCGAAGCCGCTCGATGCTGTAGACCTCGGTGGCGAGATGGCTGAGCACCGCGGCCTGGTAGCCGCAGCCGGTGCCGATCTCCAGCACCCGGCCCAATTTTCCGGCGTTGCCCACCGCGCCGTGGCGCAGCAGCTCGATCATGCGGGCCACCACATTGGGTTTGGAGATGGTCTGGCCCAAGCCTATCGGCAGGCTGGTGTCTTCGTAGGCCTGGTTGACCAGCGCGGAGTCGACAAACCGGTGGCGCTCCACCAGCCCCATGGCGGACAGCACCTGAGGGTCGCTGACACCCTGCGCCGCGAGCTTGGCCACCATGCGCGCGCGCACGGCGTGCGAGTCCAGTCCCACACCTCCGGACCTCATCGGGGCAGCAGGTACGGTTTTCTTCAGGCCATTGGGACCGGCACCCACCACAGGCCGAGCACTGGAAGCGGGTAACTTTGTCGCCGACGGAACACCCGCATCAGGCTTGAGGCGCACCGGAAAAGCCGGGCGTGGCGCCACGTCGGGCGTCTTCGGGGCCTTGGCCGAAGGATTAAAAGGCGGCTTGAGGCTGGGTTTCATGCGTCAGGCCTTCAGTGCGACCCAGTCAGCCTGGCGGCTGTCTGGGCCCAGTAAGGCAGGCGCTCGTGGTCGGTCAAATCCACCTGCAGCGGCGTGATGGAGACAAACTTCTGGCTGGTGGCGTAAAAATCGGTGCCGTCGCCGGCTTCCTTCGCGGGCCCCGCGCCGCCTATCCAGTACATGGTTTCGCCGCGCRGGCTGGTCTGCATGATGACGCGCTCGGCCGCATGGCGGCGCCCCAGGCGGGCTACTTTCACGCCGCGAATCTCGTCGTCGGGCAGGTTTGGAATATTCACGTTGAGCAGCCACGGCGGTACCGTAGGCTCCGCGCCCTCGGCCACGTTTTCCAGCGAAGGGATCAGCTGCTGCACCAGTTCGGCCGCGCGCCTGGCGGCGACGTCGATGTGGGCCCAGCCTTTTTCGGTCTGCGAAAACGCGATGGCCGGGATGCCGAACAGGTAACCTTCCATGGCCGCGCCCACCGTGCCGGAGTAAATCGTGTCGTCGCCCATATTGGCGCCATTGTTGATGCCTGACACCACCAGGTCGGGCCGGTAGCCCAGCAGGCCGGTCAGTGCGATGTGGACACAGTCGGCCGGCGTGCCGTTGATGTAGCGAAAGCCGTTGGCCGCCGTCTGCACGTACATCGGCGAGTGCAAGGTCAGCGCATTGGATTTTGCGCTGTTATTGTGCTCGGGCGCCACAACCTCGACATCCGCAACGGTTTTAAGCGCTTCGTAGAGGGCGATGATGCCGGAAGCCTGGTAACCGTCGTCGTTGCAGATGAGAATTTTCATGGGGTGATTTTACGGTCACGGCCGTGACAGCCCGGACGTATTTGGGACTGGCGAGGGCGCCTGCTTTGCCTATGATGCAGTCAAGGTACCGCCCTCCTCGTTTTCCGCCTCTCTGGCGTGTCGCCGCACTCCCACCCTCACCTCACCGGAGACCTCCCATGCAAGCCTGGCTTTGTGAAAATCCCACCGGCGTAGACGCCCTGGCCTGGAAAGAGCTGCCCACGCCGCAACCCAAGGCCGGCGAAGTCCTGATTGAAATCAAGGCTGCCAGCCTGAATTTTCCCGACCTGCTGATCGTGCAGAACAAATACCAGATCAAGCCGCCCCTGCCCTTTGTGCCGGGCTCCGAATATGCCGGTGTGGTTCAGGCCGTGGGGGAAGGCGTCAAGCACCTCCAGGTGGGGCAGAACGTTGCTTGCCTCTCGGGCACAGGCGGCTTCGGCACGCACACGATCGCGCCGGCAGCCCTGTGCATGCCGTTGCCGAAAGGCTTTTCTTATGTGGACGCCGCCGCGTTCATCATGATTTACGCCACGTCCTGGCATGCGCTGATGGACCGCGCACAACTGAAGGCAGGTGAGACCGTGCTGGTGCTGGGCGCCGCGGGCGGCGTGGGCACGGCAGCGATCCAGATCGCCAAGGCCGCCGGCGCCCGCGTGATCGCGGCCGCATCGACGGATGAGAAGTGCGCACTCTGCACTTCCATCGGTGCGGATGCCACGATCAACTACAGCACGAAAAACCTGCGCGACGAAATCAAGGCACTGACCGACGGCAAGGGGCCGGACGTGATCTATGACCCGGTGGGCGGCGACTTTGCCGAGCCCGCCTTCCGCTCCATCGCCTGGCGCGGCCGCTATTTGGTCGTTGGCTTCGCCTCGGGCCCCATCCCCGCCCTGCCGCTGAACCTGACGCTGCTCWAGGGCGCCTCCATCGTGGGCGTGTTCTGGGGCGACTTTGCCAGGCGCGAGCCCAAAGCCAATGCCGCCATGATGGCCGAGTTGGCGGACTGGTACGCAC
>NZ_JBFUBY010000286.1:0-9131 GCF_056405515.1 Polaromonas sp. P1_G2 | reverse complement strand
GGATCAATCAGGGCGAGCGGACGGTGCTCGAGTATTTGCTGTCGCCTGTGCAGAGACGGTGCAGGAGTCGGGGAGGGAGCGATGAAGGGGAAATGTCCTGCGCGTTTGCTTGCGCTTTCAGGGAGAAGAAATGCGTGATTACTGGCTAACGCAATACCTCCTCAGCGCAATTGGTTGGGGCTATCTGATCATCGTGTTGATCGTGATTCTATTGGCGCTATTGTTGATAAAGGAGAAATCGACGAAGACAGTAGCCATCCTAGTCGTTCTGGGCCTGGCGTCCATACTGCCGATTCGGAGCTACCAGGAATATGCAAAGGAAAAAGAAGCAGGAGATGCCTATCGTGCACGTTTGGCGAAGGCGCAGGCCTTGTTTGACAAACGCTGCGAGACAGCGGGAGAGAAGATATACAAAACGATAGAGAACGTCGAGGGAGTCCGCCTGTTGAATCCCCGGTCGAATATCTCGAACGTTGATAGAGCCAATCGTGATTGGCCTGGTGCTGGTTTTCCCGGTGAATCGGGAGGAAACCAGTACATCATGGAATTCTTGTATTTCCATAAACCGAGATCAGGTCTTCAAGCCCGAGAACTCGGCTGGGCGCGCGGGGGGCTCAAAGGTTATTCCTATGTAGACGTAGACGAGCAAGGTAAGCATTTTCGATACAAGCTCCTTGCTGAGTCCCAATATGTTTACGGGAGCGACCCTTTGAAAGCCTACGGAAAAAAAGAGCAAGTTTCAGATGCTTTCTCTCGATACATCATTGCTTACGAAAGTATTGAAGACCAGCAGGGGCGAGAGAGCTGGATTGCCGGTGGACATGTGACGGTAGTCGACCAGAAAAATGGCGAGCTACTTGGTGAATTCGTACGGTACTCGTTCGATCCCGGTTTTGGCGATACCTACGGTGAAAGATCACCATGGGGTTTCGCCAAACAGTGTCCATTGACAGGCTACGGAGGATCTTCCGGTCACATCAGATCGTTTGTCGAGCAAGTCCTAAAACCTAAGCGAAGTGAATAGACATGTCCACTGAAATCACAACTTATCTGAAATACGTCAACCTGCAGATGGCGGCTGAGTCTTTATTTGGGGTGTTACCTATGGACGACGCTGGATTGACTACTGGCGCTGGGTCAATGACGGAGGCCAGCTTAATCAGTGGAAATAATCGTTCCAGCAGGTTTACTGCAACCCAAGCCAAACAGTTCTTGGATGAAGAGAAATGGACCGTCGTAGAGCATAAAAGCAATACAGAAACCGGTTTTAGCGGAACGCTCTTTAAAAATGCCATCACGAATGAGTACGTGTTGAGCTTTCGCTCTACGGAGTTCGCCGACGATGCAGTTCGAGATGGCGAAGCAACAAACACGCTGGAGATCAAGGAGAAAGGGTGGGCTTTCGGACAGATCGCGGACATGGAGGCTTGGTACGCCACGCTCAAGGCCGATTCGACCAAGTTGGGAGACAACAACTTCAGTGTTACCGGCTATAGCTTAGGCGGACATCTCGCCACGGCCTTTAGCATTTTGCGCAGAGAGGAGCTGCGTGAGGACGGCACTCCCAATCCCATTGTCAATACCTACACCATCAACGGTGCAGGAGTCGGTACCTTTACCGGGACGCTGGGTAGCGTTATGGGAATTTTTTCGCAACGACGCGCTACTGGTGCCAATGCGGATTTATTTACTTCATCACAAGCGCAATCTTTGTATAACCAATTCAAGGATGTCTTTCAAGCTGGGGCTAGTCAAGCTACTAAGGCAAGCGCCGAGTCTGCTCTTTATCAGCTTACCCTGCCTTTACAAGCCACCAACGGCATCGCGAGACAAGAGCTTTTGCTACTGCAAACAGCCCTACGGCGAATATCCGATGTCGCTGGTGAGGTCGAGCGAGTCAATGCGGGTATTCCAAACGGCAACAGTCCGGATGTTCCAGCCCGGCCGGTTACGACTTCAAAAATAAATGCTGTTGGGCTGGACTACCAGTTGGCGGTGCTTAAGGCCAGCGAGGCAACCAGTAGTACCCGAACTATCTTTGATTTTGGTGGTGTCGTAGCTTACTCAGGAAGAGAAATTGCGTCAGACCGCATTACTAATTTGTACGATTTGTACGGCGATACATCGCCGTCGGGTGTAGCCAATTCGCAAAYTCACTATGGCGCAGCTACGCCGATATGGATAGAGGACCAACCTTTGCTCCGTGGTCAGGTGCCCAGCTCGGTACTTACTGCTTCTGGCGTTGGGGCATTGGCCGCGGATTTCAAATTGCTCGTTCCCGATTTCAGTCAAAACGATTTTGGCGACACACATAGTCTGGTATTGCTTGTTGACAGTCTGAACGTGCAAAGCATGTTGATGAAAATATCTTCAGGTCTGGATTTCGCCACTCTTAAAAGTATCTTCAACGCCGCTAGCAGCGACAAAGTGGAAACTGGCCTCACTTCAGATGTCGGTACCAACAACCAAGGTAAGGCTGACGGGGGCTCACTGGAGAAAGTCGTCAACGCTTTGGCTGATATGTTGGGTCTGGGCTGGAAAGGCAGTGCCAGACTTCAAGGTAGTCCGAATGGCAACACTTGGGCAATGCTCGACGATCCAGTTGGCTATAGCGGAAGAACCAAGTTTTATGAAAAGCTTAAGGCGATTACGGACACCTCAACATATCAAGCGCTGCTTGGAAAAGCCACCATYGTTCCYATTAGCCAGGTGACTGATGCGCAGACTAATTTTGCAAGCTTTCTTGCCYTCAACGCGCTGAGTCCTTTTGTCCTCCAAACCACYGATGCCACCGCGATTGCCAAACTCAAGCAGGCCAACGAAAGCTTRGCGCAGTCKTGGGAAGCCGATGCGCAACTGTCACCATCKCARAAAGCCGCAGGCCTCAGCACCTTCACAACGRACTGGTATKCCGAYCGGGCAGATATGCTCAGATGGGTCGCCTTTCGTAACACCAATAATCTTGAGAAACTTCGTAGCCCAACTGTTTCTCAGGCCGTCGCCTAYAGCGATGCCGAGACCTCAACCCTGTTCAGTCTTGCCAATACCAACGCTGGCCCACAAGCCATACTTAAGGCAAAACGGATCATTTTTGCAGGAAGTGATGCCGACGAGCTCTCGGGCGAGGAAAAGGATGACCATATATACGGTGGAGGTGGCAACGACGTCATCGACGGCAAGGGTGGAGCAGACTACCTCGAAGGCAACGCTGGCGACGACACCCTCGTCGGAGGTGAGGGCACTGATACCCTGGTCGGCGGCGCAGGCTTCGATACCTATATTTTCAGCGCTGGCGGTAACCGCGACACCGTGCTGGACAGCGATGGACAAGGCAAGATTGAATTTGCCGGCCGAACACTTGACGGTAGCGGTACGCTTGTCTCAGACACCGCCGCTCAGGCTATCTGGGAAGATACGAGCCAGCCTGATGCAGTCATCACTTACCTGTGGGACAAGGTTAAAAAGGAACTCAGGATCAGTGGTGGCGGCGCTGCAGGCCTGAACAGTTCTGTGGTCATCCAGAACTATGCCGATCTGGCGCTCCGCATTCACGCCCCGGCAGCGGCGGCACCGGTTGTAGCACCGGTCATGCCTGTATTTGACCTCTCCACAAGTGAAGGTCGAGCAGCCTACTCAGAAGTGAATGATCCCAACGGAAACGTAATATCCGCGTCGCCTGCGGTCTCGGGTGCCGTCGCTTTGAAAGGTGGCGTGTTTGGCATGCAGGGGTCTCAGTACGTGGCCGGTAGCAAATACGGTGACATTATTGAGGGTGGAAGCGTGGTTAACACAAACCCGAACTTTGCGCCGCGCTCACAAGTCTTGTATGGCCTGGATGGGGATGACCATCTTTATGCCGTAACCACCCAGACAGTAGCGGATGCAGTCAGTAATTCGCTGGGTTATACCAACGTCCCGACGGATGCGGAGCTGGGTTCGTCCTGGGCCGCCCTGCATCCCTATAGTGAGGCGGTTGCGCTCGATGGAGGGGCCGGCAATGACACGTTGATTGGCAGTTCCTTGAACGACACCCTGTTTGGCGGCGACGGCAACGATGTCATCGTGGGCGGAAGTGGCAACGACATTATTTTGAGCGATGGCGATATCGGCGATAGCCGCGCCGGTGCCCACAGGATTGGGCAAAACACTTCCGGGGGCAGCCCAACGTCAACTACCCACAGCATGCTGGGAAAAGTGGCGCTTTACAGCTTCCATATCAAGACGGGCCAAACATGGGACTTGATGCCCAATGCGCCCACATTGGGTTACTTGGGAAATACCAGCTACTTCGACTACGTTTCTGCGAGCGGCAATTTTGGCTCGACAGGAGGTGGAACTGTGTATGACTACATGGACCCTCTGGGTAGCTACGACCTGGATGCCATCTCGGTGCTTAACCAGTCGAATGTACCGATCGAAGGATGGGACGCGTACTTTCCATCGGGAACCGAGATGGTTGCAACCAGCGGCCAATCCACAAAATTGCCGAGCTGGTATGGCGTCAGCAGCACTGATCCGCTAAACGACCAGACAAGAACTTTCAATACCAATCGCTATTACGGCAATGACGTGGTGTATGCCGGCGCGGGCGACGATGTGGTTAACACCGGAGGCGGTAGCGATATTGTCCTGGCGGGCTCAGGCGTCGACTTTGTCGCCGGCTATAGCGGGGACGATTACATCTTTGGCGAGGAAGACAACGACTATCTTTGGGGCGATGAAGCCACCGTGTTGAATACGGCAACACTGGGTGCCACGGTTGACCGTTGGACGGGTATCTCTTACAGCAAGGCCGGTCTGAATGCCCTTGGTTTCTATGGCGAGGATTATCTGGACGGTGGTAGCGGTAACGACGTGTTGGTGGGTGGGGGTAACCGCGACACGCTGCTCGGCGGCATTGGCGAAGATTGGCTGTTCGGTGATGACGTGGAAGGCCAGTTATCAAGTGCGGACTCCGGTGATGACTATCTGGATGGTGGTGAAGGTGCTGACTAGCTGACCGACATTTCTGGCAAAAACAGCTACCGAATCGATGCGGCCTTGGCGACCGTTATCAGCCTTGACGATTACTCGCGAGCTGGCAGCACTATTGAGATTTTCAACGCCCTGGCAGGCAGCAAGCCTGAACTGACGTTTCAGGGCGGGGGGATATTGACCATTGGAGGGCTGGTTATTTACTGTGGTGCGGGTTGGCTGGACGGTTCACTGGCATCGGTTTCCGTGAATGGGGCAAGCTATAGCGCCAAAGACCTGCTGCGAGCCAGCCCTACTTCGCGCCAGGTGACAGTGACAGGCCCACCGCAAGAGGTGGTAACGGGAACCGGCTGGGACGATATCGTTGTCATGGGAAGCGGCAATGTTGTTTCCGCAGGCCAAGGCAACGACGTCATCCGCTTCGAGTCTGCCGACAACACACTGGAATTCCATGAGGGCGACGGCAATGACCTGATCATCATGGGGGCTGGCGCCGCTGAAGCCGAAGCCACCGCGCTCAACTTGGCGCTTGACGCGAATGCCGATATTTCCTTGCTGAGAATTGGATTGTCCGGGCCGGTTGACAACCGCAAGGTCGTCCTTTTCATGACGCCCGTCGGGCAAGACTCCATCAGCATCCAAACCATCGGTGCGGATGTCGAGGCCTTCCTTGACCGTTTTGTCATCACGGCAGGTGCACAAACAACCACGCTAGCTCAATTGCTCGCCAACGGTCAGCAATTCCAGGGTAATGAGTATGACAACGAGCTCATCGCTTTCAACCAGGCCAGCTCCCTGAATGGCCAGGGCGGCAACGATACCCTGGTGGGCAGCGTCTTTGATGACGTCCTGGACGGCGGCACGGGCAATGATGTAGCTTATGGCGGCCTCGGTAACGATACGTACAAGTGGGGCCGTGGTTTTGGCAGCGATGTGCTGGTGGAACAAGGTGGCCGCGATGTCCTGATGCTGACTAATCTTCTGGACACGGATATCGCGGTCAGCAAAGACTCATCAGGCAACCTGAAGCTGAAGGTAATCGATTCGGGTGAAGAGCTCGTGGTAGGGGCATTCTTTGGATCGGACTACGACGGAGCCATTGAGACGATCGTGTTCTCCAATGGGGTGGAGTGGGGTATCAACACGCTCAAACTCATGACGCTGGTGCCCACCGGGGCGGATGACGACATCACCGGGTTTGACGGCGATGACCATTTGACCGGAGGCGGCGGTAACGACCAACTGAGTGGCGGCGGCGGAAATGACTTGCTTGAGGGGGGTGATGGCAATGACAGCCTGCGGGGCAATCAGGGCGATGACCGCTTGATCGGAGGCCTGGGCAATGACAGCCTGACGGGAGGCCGCGGCGACGACACCTTTGTTTGGGGCCTGGGGCAGGGGAACGACTTGATTTATGACTTTGGCGGAGGTGCGCTTGACACGCTGGAGCTAAGCGCTTTGAACCCAGGAGACGTTTCGGGCATCCGATACAACGGCGGTGACGCCGTCCTGACGATTACCGCCACTGGCGAGACCATCAACATTACCCAACAGTTCTATGCGCTGGACGAGTACTACTACACCATTGAGCGGCTGGTCTTTGCGGACGGCACGATCTGGAATATCGAGGATCAGTCTTTCAGCTTTTTGTTGACGGAGCGCAGCTGGCTGGGCGGCTCTAACTTGTACGGCTGGGGATTGGCCGATCACATCGTGGCCGGCAGCAGCGGCAACGCTATGTATGGAATGGAAGGAAACGACTATCTTGAAGGGGGTGACGGTTCCGATACGCTGGACGGTGGAACCGGCGATGACATGCTGGTGGGTGGACTGAATAACGACAGTTACGTCTACGGGCTGGGGTATGGCCGGGACACGATTTCCGACCTCGACACCACAGCCGGCAATGTGGACACGCTCTTCATGCAGGCAGGGATCGCAGCCGGCGACGTGACGGTTTCCCGTACGGCAACGCAGCTGGTATTGACCATCAGCGCGTCGGACCAGGTTCTGATTGACTGGGACCTGGCTGCCGGGAAAGGCATCGAACGCGTTGAGTTCGCCGACGGCACCGTGTGGGACCGGCAGGCCTTGGAGGCAGCAGTTGTCCCAACGGCGACCACCCCCACAATCCTGGGCACAGCCGGAGACGACATGTTAGGCGGCACAAGCGCAGCAGACGTGTTTGATGGGCAGGCCGGGGACGACGAGTTTCACGGAATGGGGGGTAACGACGTCTACCTGTACAGCCTGGGAGATGGCAGCGACACCATCCTGGACTACGACGAGACCGCCGGCAATGTGGACACCGTGCGCTTTGACGGCACCGTGCTGGCCGGCGACGTCAGCCTCAGCCGCGACCAGACGCACCTGTACCTCAACATCGCGGGAACGGGCGAGCGCATCACCTTGGGCGGCTGGTTCTCTGGAGATGCGCGCCAGGTCGAGCGCGTTCAGTTTGCCGACGGAACCGTCTGGGACCAGGCGGTGCTGGCCGCCGCAGCCGCTTACGTCGGCTCCGAAGGTACGGATATCTTTACCGGAAGTGCAGCCAACAACAGCTTCGAYGGCGAAGGTGGTTACGACTACTTYATCGACRTGGCAGGCGGCAACGACGTGTACCTGTACAGCCGCGGAGACGGCTCGGACGAGATATACGACCAGGATGCCACCGCAGGCAACATCGACACCGTCCGCTTCGACGCCAGCGTGCTGGCCGGCGACGTCACCGTCACCCGMGACCTGCACAACCTGTACCTGAACATCTCCGGCGGCACTGACCGCATCAAGCTCAGGAACTGGTTYGACGGCGAGCAGTTCAAGATCGAGCAGGTCCAGTTCGCCGACGGCACCGTCTGGGACCAGCAAACCCTGGCCAGCACGGCAACYCCCATCACCATGACCGTGGTGGGCACGAGCGGCGACGATTACCTCTCWGGCGGCTTCGGYAACGACACCTTGCAAGGCCTGCAAGGCACCGATCAACTCTACGGCGCCGAAGGCAACGACGTCTACCTGTATAGCCGGGGAGACGGCARCGACACCATMCTCGACTTCGACGAGACCGTGGGCAACGTGGACACCGTGCGCTTTGATGGCACYGTRCTGGCCAGCGACGTCAGCCTCAGCCGAGACTCGCAGAACCTGTACCTGAACATCRMMGGMACRGGCGACCGCATCACCTTGGTGAGCTGGTTCTTTAACGACGCGCGCGTGGTCGAGCGGGTCGAGTTCGCCGACGGCACGGTCTGGGACCAGACGGTGCTGGCCGCCACGCACGACTACGTCGGCGCCGAGGGTGATGACATCCTGGTGAGTGTTACCCAGACCAACATCCTGCGCGGCTATGGCGGCAATGACAGCCTCTACGGCGGAAATGGCTTCGACGCCCTCGAAGGCGGTAGCGGCAACGACCTGCTGTACGACACCCAGGGGGGCAACTATTACAACGCGGGCTCCGGCAACGATGAGCTGCTCGGCAATATCGGCGGCGACTTCTTCATCGGCGGGRCAGGCGATGACCTCCTCAAGACAGGCGGCGGCGCCGACCTGATCGCCTTCAACCTCGGCGACGGCCAGGATASGGTRGAGACCGACGGCTCAGACGGCCCGCAGGACACCGTCAGTCTGGGCGGAGCCGGCCTGGACTATGCCAACCTGAGCCTGCAAAAGAACGGCGACGACCTGGTCTTGAATGTCAGCGCCGCCGACCAATTGATCTTCAGCAACTGGTATGCCGCCTACTACAGGCAAGGCGTGCTGAACCTGCAGATGGTGGCTGAAGCGATGAGCGCATTTGATGCGAACTCCAGCGACCCCTTGCTCAACAAGAAGATCCAAACCTTCGACTTCCAGGGCYTGGTCGGYGCCTTYGAYGCSGCGCGCACGGCCACSCCKGGGCTGAGCAGCTGGGCACTGAGCAACGGGCTCACGCAGTTCCACCTGGCGGGCAGTGACAGCGARGCMCTGGGCGGYGACCTGGCCTACCACTATGGTGCGGACGGCACGCTGGCCGGCATGGGCCTGGGCAAGGCGCAGGACGTGCTGACGAATGCGCAATTTGGTGTGCAGGCGCAGGCCATCCATTCGACGGTGAGCTTGCAGGAAGGGCTGGTTCGCCTGCTGGTTCGCCTCGGCTAATGGGGACGACATAGAAA
>NZ_JBFUBY010000285.1:0-5118 GCF_056405515.1 Polaromonas sp. P1_G2 | reverse complement strand
GCTGGGCGCTGCGCAGCGCCAATGCCTGGCTGCCGCGCGCGGCCGGTGCAGCCGTCGCCGTCTTCGGCGTGGCACTGCTGGCCCGGCTGGCCTGAGGACGCAGCATGATTCCCGGAGAACTCATTACCGACGGCGCGGGCCATGTGCTCAACGCGGGCCGGCGCACGCTGACCGTCGTCGTGCAGAACACGGCCGACCGGCCCATCCAGGTCGGCTCGCATTACCACTTCGCTGAAACCAACGCCGCGCTCGGCTTTGACCGCGATGCGGCACGCGGCATGCGGCTCAACATCGCGTCGGGCACGGCCGTGCGTTTTGAGCCGGGGCAGCAGCGCACCGTCGAGCTGGTGGACTTCGCCGGTGAACGAAACGTCTATGGCTTTCGCGGCCTGGTCCAAGGCGGGCTCTGAGCCCCGCCAACCCAGGGCAAAGCCATGACGACACTGTTCATCTCCGCGTTTTTCCTGGGGCTGGTCTTTAATGCCGCGCCCGGCGCGGTGTTCGCCGAGACGGTGCGCCAAGGCGTGCGCGGCGGCTTCCGGCCGGCCTTCCAGGTGCAGGCGGGCTCGCTGGTGGGAGACGCCGTGTGGGCAGTCCTGGGCCTTGCAGGCATAGGCCTGGCCATGCAATTCGATGCCTTGCGCTGGCCGCTGGGCCTGGCGGGCGCCGCCTACCTGGCCTGGCTGTCCTGGGACAGCTGGCAGGCCGCGCGGGTCGAGCACACCATGGACAACGCCGGCGCGGCAGTTGCCGGCCAGGGCGCCCTGAAAAAAGGCATGGCGCTGTCGCTGACCAACCCGCAAAACATCGCCTACTGGGCAGCCATGGGCGGCGCAATGGGTGCGGTAGGCGTGGCCCACCCCGGCGCCGCGGACTACGCCGTCTTTTTTGCCGGCTTCATGGTCGCGTCCGTCGTGTGGTGTTTTGTGTGTGCCGCCGTGGTCGACCGCGTGTTCCGCCGACTGGGCGCGCGCTGGGCCCGGTTCACCTATCGCCTCTGCGCGGTGGCCCTGTTGGCCCTGGCCCTGGGCACGCTGCGCGAGCTTTTTTATCCGGTGGCCGGCGGTGGGGCGAACGGGCCGCGCATCGGCCAGCCCACAAGGCCTGCGCCGTAATTTTTCTGAATCGAGGATACAACGATGGCAACGATTGGACGCCGCGCCTACGCGGAAATGTTCGGCCCCACAGTCGGCGACCGCCTGCGCCTGGCCGATACCGAGCTGGTAGTCGAAGTCGAGGCCGACTACACCTTGCGCGCCGGCAGCTACGGCGAGGAAGTCAAGTTCGGCGGCGGCAAAACGATTCGTGACGGCATGGCCCAGTCGCAGAAGACCCGGGCTGAAGGCAGCATGGACTGCGTGATGACGAATGCGCTCATCATCGACCACTGGGGCATCGTCAAGGCCGACATCGGCCTCAAGGGCGGGCGCATCGCCGCCATCGGCAAGGCCGGCAACCCCGACACCCAACCCGGCGTCGACATGATCATCGGCCCCGGCACCGAAATCATCAGCTGCGAAGGCATGATCGTCACCGCCGGCGGCATAGACTCCCACATCCACTTCATCTGCCCGCAGCAAATCGAGGAGGCCTTGACCGCCGGCATCACCACCATGCTGGGCGGCGGCACCGGCCCGGCCACCGGCACCTTCGCCACCACCTGCACACCCGGCCCCTGGAACATCGAGCGCATGCTGCAGGCGGCCGACGCCTTCCCGATGAACCTGGGCTTCCTGGGCAAAGGCAACGCCAGTCTGCCCGCCGCACTGCATGAACAGATCAACGCCGGCGTCATAGGCCTGAAGCTGCACGAGGACTGGGGCACCACGCCGGCGGCCATCAGCAACTGCCTCGACGTGGCCGAAGAAACCGACACACAAGTCGCCATCCACAGCGACACGCTCAATGAATCGGGTTTTGTCGAGAACACGATTGCCGCGACAAAAGGCCGAAGCCTCTGCGCCTTCCACACCGAGGGCGCGGGCGGCGGCCATGCGCCCGACATCCTGCGCGTGGTCGGCGAAGAGAACTTCCTCCCCTCCTCCACCAACCCCACCATGCCCTACACCGTCAACACGCTCGACGAGCATGTCGACATGCTGATGGTGTGCCATCACCTGGACGCCGGCATCGCCGAAGACCTGGCCTTTGCCGAAAGCCGCATCCGCAAGGAGACCATCGCGGCCGAAGACGTGCTGCACGACCTGGGTGCGATCAGCATGTTCAGTTCCGACAGCCAGGCCATGGGCCGCGTCGGCGAGGTCATCATCCGCACCTGGCAGACCGCGCACAAGATGAAGCTGCAGCGCGGCAAGCTGCCCGGCGACAGCGAGCGCCACGACAACTTCCGCGCCAAACGCTACATCAGCAAATACACCATCAACCCGGCGATCGCCCACGGCATCTCGCACGAGGTCGGCTCGGTCGAGCCCGGCAAGTGGGCCGACCTGGTGGTCTGGAAGCCGGCCTTCTTCGGCATCAAGCCCTCAGTGATCCTCAAGGGCGGTTTTATCGCCATGGCGGCCATGGGCGACCCAAACGCCTCCATCCCCACGCCACAACCGGTGCACTACCGCCCCATGTTCGGCGGCTTCGGCGGCGCGATTGCCAGGGGTTCGCTGACCTTTGTCTCGCAGGCCGGCCTGAACGCCGGCGTCAAGGAGCGCTTCGGCCTGGCCAAGACCCTGAGCGCCGTGAAGAACGTGCGCGGAGTGCGCAAGCAGCACATGGTCCACAATGCCTACCTGCCCAGCATGGAAGTCGACCCGCAGACCTACGCTGTGCGTGCCGACGGCCAGCTGCTGACCTGCGAGCCGGCCAGCAGCCTGCCGATGACGCAGCGCTACTTCCTGTTCTGAATCCTGCTCTCCCGTCCTGTTTTTAAGGCCCCATGCTCCAGGTTTCCAAAGTCATTCCACAAGGCGCGGGCCTGGCCCCCGTCCTCGTCAAACGCGCCGCCACCGTCGAGCTCGACTGGGACGTGCGCCAGAAAAGCCGTTTCGACGCGACCGACTCGCTGGGCCGCCAGCTGGGTGTCTTCCTGCCGCGCGGCACGCTGGTGCGCGGTGGCGACGTGCTGGTGGCTGAAGACGGCTCCATGGTCAAGGTGATTGCCGCGCCGCAGGCGGTGCTGCGCATCACCGCCTGCACATCGCATGGCTCGCCCTTTGACCTGACGCGCGCGGCTTACCACCTGGGCAATCGGCATGTGCCGATAGAGCTCAAGCCCGACCACCTGAAGATCGAACCCGACCACGTGCTGGCCGACATGCTGCGCGCCATGCACCTGATCGTGAATGCGGCCGAGGAAGCGTTTGAGCCTGAAGGCGGCGCATACAGCTCGGGCGGACATGGGCATGGGCACCATCACGGGGACCATGCGCACAATCATGCGCCTGTTGCCGCGGCCACTACCGCCGAGCCGGTGCCGCACATACATGGGCCCGGCTGCAACCATGGCCATGATCACGACCACGCACACGAAACCAAGCCCGTGGCCATCCAGGTCCATAAGCACAAGCCGCACAGCCACTAGGCCCGCCGTGGACACATCCACACCGCCCGCGGTCTCCTTGCCGGCATCCAGCCTGCTCCAGCTGATCTGGCTGGCCTCGCCCGCGCTGCCCGTGGGCGGCTTCTCCTACTCGGAAGGGATGGAGGCGGCCGTCGAATGCGGCGAAGTCACAAGCGAAGCCATGGCCGCGCGCCGGCTCAGCGACCAGCTCCAGCTGGCGCTGACCCGCGGCGACCTGGCCGTGATCGCCCAGGCCATTCCGGCTTGGCGCGAGGGGAATCTGGAGCGCATCGCCGGCCTGAACGCCTGGGTGCTGCAGACGCGCGAGACCAGCGAGCTGCGCGCACAGGCCGAACAAATGGGCCGATCGCTGCTCGAATGGCTGCGCAACCATGAAGGCGCCAGCGCCGCGCACATAGAAGCCTGCGCCGCGCTGCAGCCGACCTATCCCGTGGCCTATGCGCTCGCCGCCTCACAGACAGCCGCCGGCGTGCGCGACTGCCTGCTGGCCTATGCCTTTGGCTGGGCCGAGAACATGATGCAGGCCGCGATCAAGTCCGTACCGCTGGGCCAGAGCGCCGGCCAGCGCATACTGGCCCAGCTGAGCCGCGACATCCCCGGCGCGGTCGAGACGGCGATGCGCCTGCCCGATGGAGAGCGCCAGGCCTTCTCCCCCATGCTGGCGATTCTGTCGTCGCAGCACGAAACCCAGTATTCGCGGCTGTTCCGCTCTTGACCCCGTCCATGCCGCCCTCCTTCACGATCTTCAAGGTATCCCCATGAGCTTGCACCACATCGCCAATCGCACCAAAAAACTTCCGCCCCTGCGCGTGGGCATAGGAGGCCCGGTGGGCTCCGGCAAGACCACGCTGCTCGAAATGCTGTGCAAGGGCATGAAGGCGAAGTACGACCTGGTGGCGATCACCAACGACATCTACACCAAAGAAGACCAGCGCCTGTTGACCGTGAGCGGCGCGCTGGATGCCGAACGCATCATGGGCGTGGAAACCGGCGGTTGCCCGCACACCGCGATCCGCGAGGACGCCTCCATCAACCTGGAGGCCATAGATCGCATGCTGGTGGATTTCCCCGATGCCGACGTCGTGTTCGTGGAGTCCGGCGGCGACAACCTGGCGGCCACCTTCAGCCCGGAACTGAGCGATTTGACGATTTACGTGATTGACGTGGCGGCCGGCGAGAAGATCCCGCGCAAGGGCGGCCCGGGCATTACGAAAAGCGATTTATTCGTGATCAACAAGACCGACTTGGCGCCTTATGTTGGTGCGGATCTGGAAGTAATGAAAAAAGACACCACCCGCATGCGAACCACACCCAAGGGTTTGAAACCATTTGTAATGACGAACCTCAAAACCCAGGCCGGCCTGGCCGAGGTGATTGCCTTCATTGAAACCCGAGGAATGTTGTTGCAGCCCAACACAACGGCCGCTTAAAGCGGACTTAAGGCCTTAAACGGGCCCCGAGAGAAGCCACGATGAACCCAGAGCGCTTAGCTCTGGAATTCGCTGGGATGCACGGTTTCGTACATCTTGCCGTCGCGGAAAAAGACCACCATCCAGTTGCCGAATTTTTGCGAAGGATGGGTG
>NZ_JBFUBY010000284.1:0-8953 GCF_056405515.1 Polaromonas sp. P1_G2 | reverse complement strand
GCAACACTCAGCAGAGGGCAAAACGCTAGAACAGGAAACGGCCTAAGGAATCAACCCCAAAGCATGCATATACGCCGGCTGCACCATCAACTCATCCCACCCMACCCCCCTCCCCTGCGGCAGCAACGCCAGCCGCCGCAACTCGCTGGCCTCCATGGCTTCCCACTGGCCCTTGAGCAGGGCCTCGGCCATGCCGTCCAGCAGTTCGTCGACGGGCTGGCCCTCGCCCACGGACTGGTTGCACAGCAGCACCATGTCGCAGCCAGCGTTGAGCGCCGTCACCGCGGCTTCGGTATAGCTCACCTCTTTGCCGCCGATCAGGCGGGCGCCGGCCATGCTGAGGTCGTCGCTGAAAATCGCGCCGCCGAAGCCCAGCTGGCTGCGCAGGATGAAGTTCAGCCACTGGCTGGAAAATCCGGCCGGCCGGGCGTCGACCTTGGGGTAGATCACATGGGCGGGCATGACGCTGYTGAGTGTGGTGTTGAGCCAGCCGTAGGGTGCGGCGTCGTCGGCCAGGATGGCTTTCAGGCTGCGCTTGTCGACCGGGATGTCGGTGTGGGAGTCGGCCTTGACGAAACCATGGCCGGGGAAGTGTTTGCCGCAGTTGGCGACGCCGGCCTGCAGCAGACCGTGCATCAGGCTTTTGGCCAGCAGCGTGACGACGCGCGGGTCGCGGCCGAAAGCACGGTCGCCGATCACGCCGCTTTCACCGTAATCGAGGTCCAGCACGGGCGTGAAGCTGAAATCGACGCCGCAGGCGCGCAACTCAGCGCCCAGCACATAACCGCAGGCGGTCGCGGCATTGGTGGCGGCCAGTTGGTCTTTCATCCACAGCAGGCCCAGTTCGCGCATGGGTGGCAGGTGTGTGAAGCCATCGGTCTTGAAGCGCTGTACGCGGCCGCCTTCGTGGTCGACGCAGATCAGCAGATCTTCGCGGATGTCCTTGATCTCGGTGCACAGGTCGGACAGCTGCCGGCGGTCTTTCCAGTTGCGGGCAAACAGGATGATGCCGCCGGTCAGCGGGTGTTTGAGGCGCCGGCGGTCGGCTTTGGTGAGCGATAGACCGTCGATGTCGATGATGAGGGGGGCGTGCTGGGTCATAAGGAAATCCGGAGGTTGGGGTCAGGTGCGTTTTTCCACCACACAGAAGCTGGCGGCGTAATCGGTCTCGTCGGTCACGGTGACATGGGCCGTGAGCTCGCGCGACTCGAACCAGGCCTTGAGCGCGCCGTGCAGCACTATTTCGGGTTTGCCGCTGGCGGCCTTGGCGATTTCACAGGAGCGCCAGGTCATGGGCATGCGCATGCCCATGCCGATCGCCTTGCTGAAGGCCTCCTTCGCGGAAAAGCGCGTGGCCAGGTAGCTGACACCGCGGTCCGGCCAGCGCGCGCTGCGCTCTTTCCAGGTGGCCAGCTCGCCGTCGGCCAGGATTTTTTTGGCAAAGCGCTCGCCGTGCTTTTCCAGACTGGCGCGAATGCGGCGCACGTCGCAAATATCAGTACCGATTCCGTAGATCATGCCGGTGCAAATGCGCGGTCTATGCAGGCCAGGTAGCCCCTGACAGTGGCGGCATAACCCAGCTCCAGCGCGTCGGCGACCAGGGCGTGACCTATGGACACTTCCAGCACGCCGGGCACTTCGCGCACGAACTCGGTGAGGTTGTCGCGGCTCAGGTCGTGGCCGGCGTTGATACCCAGGCCGGCGGCCGCGGCGGCCTTCCCGGCTTCGGTAAAGCGGGCCAGGACTTGCGCTTTTTCAGGGCCTCCCCAGGCGCGCGCATAGCTTTCCGTATAAAACTCCACCCGGTCGGCGCCCACGGCTTTGGCGGCTGCCATGGCTTCCGGCACCGGGTCCATGAAGAGGCTGACGCGCACGCGGCGGTCATGCACTTGCTGGATCAGGGGCCGCAGCCGCTCGGCATCTTCGGGGAAATTCCAGCCGTGGTCGCTGGTGAACTGGTCTTCGCTGTCGGGCACAAAGGTGCACTGGTGCAGCGGCAGGCCCCGGGCGGCCAGGTCATGCACAAAACCCATGAGGTTCTGGAAGGGGTTGCCTTCGATGTTGAATTCGCGATCCGGCCAGTCTTTCATCAGTGCAGCGAGCTCAAAAACGTCGTCGGGGCGGATGTGGCGCTCGTCGGGCCGCGGGTGCACCGTGATGCCCTGGGCGCCGGCCTCCAGGCACAGCTCGGCGGCGCGGCGCACGCTGGGGATGTCCAGGTGACGGGTATTGCGCAGCAAGGCCACCTTGTTGACGTTGACCGACAGTGCGGTCTTGCCGTACGCATGGGACACGATGGGAACGGGCGAAAGGAGTTTCATGGGTGGCTCGTTAAAAAGCTTGCAGATCCATCATCATTTGCCGGGTTTTCAGGACCTTCACGCCGCAATGGTAGTGCAGCAGGGCGCGCAACTGGGTTTTAAGCTCATTGAAGCCGGGGATACAGGCCCGCACAGTGTCGGAGAACAAGGCTTCGTCGCCCAACGCCTGCTGCAGCGCCTGCCACTGCCCGCCGGGCAGGCTGACGCGGTCGTCGTCGTGCGCCTGGCGCAGGCCGGCTTCGGGCACCAGCACGTAGCGGGTGTCCGGGTCCAGCGGCGCCAGCGTGGCGGTTTCGGCGTCCAGCAGGGGCAAAAGGCCGATGTCGCGCAGCAAGCGCAACTCAAACGCGCGCAGCGCCAGCTGCAGGGTCTCGGCGCTCTGCGCGGCAATCAGCTGCACCGTGGCCGCATAGGCGTCAAACAGCACCGGGTGCGGATCGTCACGGGCCATCAGGCGCATCAGCAGCTCATTGAGGTAATAACCCGACAGCAGCGCATCGCCCGTCGGCATCACGTGGCCGCCCTGCCATTCGGCGCTCTTGAGGGTGCGGATTTCAGCGTCGCCGCCAAAAGCGATGTGCAGCGGCTGCAAAGGCAGCAAAATCGGCCGGAAACTGGAACTCGGCTTTTTGGCTCCCCGCGCCACCAGCGCCACCCGCCCGTACTTGCGCGTGAACACTTCCAGGATCAGGCTSGACTCGCTCCAGTCGTAGCGGTGCAGGACATAGGCAGGTTCATCTCCTATACGTTTGGTGACCATGCGCACCGCGACCCCACTCACTCGTAGCCAAAAGTCTTGACTCTGGCCTCATCGTCGGCCCAGCCGGAGCGGACTTTCACCCAGATCTCCAGGAAGACCTTGCCGCCGGTCAGGGTCTCAAGCTCATGCCGGGCTTCGGTGCCTATGCGTTTTAGCTTTTCGCCCTTCTCGCCAATGATCATGCCCTTGTGGCCGTCGCGCTCGACCACGATGGTGGCGGCGATCTTGCGCAGGGCGCCCTCCTCCTCGTACTGGTCGATGATGACGGTGGAGGTGTAAGGTAGCTCGTCGCCGGTCAGGCGGAACAACTTTTCGCGGATGATTTCAGCGGCCATGAAGCGGTCGCTGCGGTCGGTCAGCTCGTCGGCGCCGTACATCCAGGGCTGGACCGGCAGGTATTTTTCGCAAATGCCGAACAGCCGCTCGATGTCCTTGGCGTTGTTGGCCGACATGGGCACGAATTCGGCGAAATTGTGCCGCTCCTGCATTTCCTTAAGCCAGGGGGCGATCTCTGCGCGCCGGTGTATCAGGTCAAATTTGTTGGCCAGCAGGATCGCGGGCGTTTTTTCAGGCAGCAGGGCCAGCACCTTGGCGTCGGCCTGGTTGAACTGCCCGGCTTCGACCACAAAGACAATCAGGTCCACGTCGTTGACGGCGCCCACCACGGTGCGGTTCAGCGAGCGGTTCAGCGCGTTGCCGTGCCGGGTCTGGAAACCCGGCGTGTCCACGAATACATACTGTGTTGCCTTGACCGTGCGCATGCCGGTGATGCGGTGGCGCGTGGTCTGGGCTTTGCGCGAGGTGATGCTGATTTTTTGCCCCACCAAAGCATTGAGCAGGGTGGATTTACCCACGTTGGGCTTGCCGACAATGGCGATCAGGCCGCAGCGCTGCTCGCCGGCAGCCGGCGTGCCGGGGGCGGGCACGGCCGCGCCGCGCGAGGACAGGGCTTGCGCCAGCATGGCTTCAAGCGCGTCGGGCGGCTGCGCAGCCTCCAGGGCTTTGGCCTGCCGCGCTTTGGGCTTGGCGGCCGGGGCGACTGCCGAGGCCGTCGCGGGTTTCTTGGGTTCTTTTTTACCTGTACTCATAATCTTGGTGTGTTGGCCTGCGTCCCCGGGCGGCCGCGGGCGCGGAGTCAGGATTCCAGCGTCTTGACAAACATCAGCATGGCCGCGGCGGCGGCCTGCTCGCCGGCGCGGCGCGAACCGCCTATGCCGCGCTCGGCCCGCCCGAATTCGGCGATTTCGCACTCGACGTCGAATGTCTGCTTGTGGGCGGCGCCCATGGTGCCCACCACGCGGTAGATGGGCAGGTTCATTTTGCGCCCTTGCAACCACTCCTGCAATTCGGTCTTGGGATCCTTGCCGATGGCCTGCATCTGGGGGTTGATCTCGACGTCCTTGAAAAGGCGGCGCACCAGCTGATTGGCGGTTTCAAAGCCCGCATCGAGGTAAACAGCACCTATCACGGCTTCCAGCGCGTCGGCGAGGATGGAAGGCCGCTTGTGGCCGCCGGACTTGGCCTCGCCCTCACCCAGGCGCACCATGTCGGGCAGACCCAGCACCACCGCCAGCTTGTGCAGGGTGTCCTGCTTGACCAGGTTGGCGCGCACGCGGGACAGGTCGCCTTCGGGCAGCTCACTCAGCTGTTCATAGAGCAAGCCGGCCACCGCAAGGTTCAGGACGGAATCGCCCAGGAACTCGATGCGCTCGTTATGGTCGGACGAAAAACTGCGGTGCGTCAGCGCCTGCAGCAGCAGTTTGGGATTGGAGAACTCATGCTCCAGGCGCTTTTGCAGCGCTGGCAGGCCCGGACTCGATGTGGCGCTGGCTCGCACTTATTTGGATTTGCCGCTGTACTTGAGCAGCAAGAAGGCGGGGCCGGCCAGCCTTGTTGGCGGCCTTGGTGATGGCCTGGAGCTCCACCAGGGTGGGGAAAACCTGGGCGGCCACAATACCCGCGCAGACCAGGATGACGCAGAAAAACAGAAGGCCGATGAAGGAAAGGCCGCGTTGCTGATGTTTCATTTTTTCTCCGCTCCGACTAAAAAATCTTCCGGCTCACTATCGGGACGGCGACACCGCCCATGACCTTATTCGAAAGAGCCGATACGTTTGAGGTTGCCGAAATTCATCCAGACAAAAAAGGCCTTGCCCACGATATTGGCCTCCGGGACAAAGCCCCAATAGCGCGAATCCTGCGAATTATCGCGGTTGTCGCCCATCATGAAGTACTGCCCCTCAGGCACCTTGCAGACCATGCCCTCGCTACTGTAACGGCAATTTTGCTTGAAAGGAAAGTCCATGACCTCACGCTCATCCAGTCCGGCGCGCCGTGTGTCGTCATTCAGCAACCGGTACTTGCGGGCGCCGTTGACCTCCTCGAACTGCTTGGCGTAGCGCAGCACGTCTTCATCGAAGAAATCCGGCAGCGGCGTCTTGGGCAAGGGCTTGCCGTTGATGGTCAGCTTCTTGTTGATGTAGGCAACCTCGTCCCCCGGCACGCCGACCACGCGCTTGATGTAGTCCAGGCTGGGTTTTGGCGGGTAGCGGAACACCATCACGTCGCCGCGCTGCGGGCTCTGGTTGTTAATGACCTTGATGTTCAGCACCGGCAGGCGCACGCCGTAGTGGAATTTGTTGACCAGGATCAGGTCGTTGACGAGCAGGGTCGGGATCATCGAGCCCGAAGGGATCTTGAAGGGCTCGAACAGGAAGGAGCGCAGCAGGAAGACCACCACGATCACCGGGAAGAGGCCCGCCGTCCAGTCCAGCCACCAGGGCTGCATGATGAGCCGGGCCCGGGCCTCGCCGAAGTTGATGTTGTCGATCTGGGTAATGCCTTTTTTGGCCAGTTCGGCCTGCCGGCTGGCGGCGCTTTCCTCGAGCGCCGCGGCGGCCTTGTAGCGCTGCGGCAGGAAATAAAAGCGTTCGGCCAGCCAGTAAATGCCGGTGACCACAGACGCCAGGAACAGCAGCAGGGAGAAATTGCCTTCGACGGCGCCGAAGTACCAGGCGGCGCCGTAGCCCACAAAGGCCGCCAGCACCACGGCGGTGATCGTGCTCATTGCGCCGCGCATCAGTCTTCCACCTGCAAAATGGCCAGGAAAGCTTCCTGGGGTACTTCAACGGAACCGATTTGTTTCATGCGTTTTTTACCCGCTTTTTGTTTCTCTAGGAGTTTGCGCTTGCGTGAAATATCGCCGCCGTAGCACTTGGCGATCACGTTTTTGCGCAGTGCCTTGATTGTCTCACGCGCAATAATGTTGGCCCCGATGGCCGCCTGGATTGCGACGTCGAACTGCTGGCGCGAAATGATCTCGCGCATCTTGGCCACCACCGCCCGCCCGCGATAGGCAGACTGGCTGCGGTGGACGATGATGGACAGCGCGTCCACCTTCTCGCCGTTGAGCAGGATGTCGACCTTCACCACGTCGGAGGCCCGGAATTCCTTGAATTCGTAGTCCATGGACGCGTAGCCGCGGGAGACGGATTTGAGCTTGTCGAAAAAGTCCAGCACGATCTCGCCCAGCGGCATCTCATAGGTCAGCATGACCTGCTTGCCGTGGTAGGCCATGTTCAGCTGGATGCCGCGTTTCTGGTTGGCCAGCGTCATGACGGCGCCCACATAGTCTTGCGGCATATATAAGTGCACGGTGACGATGGGTTCGCGGATCTCGTTGACTTTCCCGGCGTCCGGGATTTTGGACGGGTTCTCGACCTTGATGGTCTCGCCGTCGGACCTGAGCACCTCATAGACCACGCTGGGCGCCGTCGTAATCAGGTCCTGGTCGAACTCCCGCTCCAGCCGCTCCTGGACGATCTCCATATGCAGCAGGCCCAGGAAACCGCAGCGAAAGCCGAAACCCAGGGCTTCGCTGACTTCCGGTTCATAGTGCAGGGAGGCGTCGTTGAGCTTGAGCTTTTCCAGCGCATCGCGCAGGGACTCATACTCGCTGGCCTCGGAGGGGTAGAGGCCGGCGAAGACGGCGGGCTGGATTTCCTTGAAGCCGGGCAGCGCCTCGGTAGCGGTGAAAGCCGCGCCGCCGGTGCCGGGCTTGATCAGCGTGACGGTGTCGCCCACGCGGGCGGCCTGCAGTTCCTTGATGCCGGCAATCACGAAGCCCACTTCGCCGGACTCCAGCGCCTGGCGCGGCTCGGTGTGCGGGGTGAAGACCCCCAGCTGCTCGGCGTTGTACATCGCCTCGCTGGCCATCAGCTTGATGCGGTCGCCCTTGGCGAGCCGGCCGTCCACCACGCGCACCAGCATAACCACGCCCACGTAGGCGTCGTACCAGCTGTCGATGATCATGGCGCGCAGCGGACCGTCGGGGTTGCCCTTGGGCGGCGGAATCCTGGCGACAACGGCCTCCAGGATTTCATCGATGCCCATGCCGGTCTTGGCGCTGCAGGGGATCGCGTTGGTCGCGTCGATGCCGATCACTTCCTCGATTTCCTGCTTGGCGTTCTCGGGGTCGGCCTGCGGCAAGTCCATCTTGTTGAGCACCGGCACGACTTCGACGCCGAGGTCCAGCGCGGTGTAGCAGTTGGCGACGGTCTGCGCTTCCACGCCCTGGCTCGCGTCCACCACCAGCAGCGCGCCCTCGCATGCGGACAGCGAGCGGCTCACTTCATATGAGAAGTCGACGTGGCCCGGCGTGTCGATCAGGTTGAGGTTGTAAACCTCGCCGTTGAGTGCCTTGTATTTGAGCGCGGCGGTCTGCGCCTTGATGGTTATCCCACGCTCTTTTTCGATGTCCATCGAATCCAGAACCTGCGCGCTCATCTCGCGGTCCTGCAAACCACCGCAGCGCTGGATGAGTCGATCGGCCAAGGTGGACTTGCCGTGATCGATGTGCGCAATGATCGAAAAATTTCTGATGTGATTCATCAACGAGAACGCCTAAGTACTTGAAAGTATTGCGAAGAGATTGGACTCAATTCGCGAGGGGCCATAAAAAAGGGCGCGTCGATTGCGACGCGCCCTGAACCAACAATCTATGGCAACTGCGATAGTTGGAACTTCATTGTAGGCAAAAAGCCAGAGCCGAACAGTCCCGAAATCGCCATATTTTTGTCGTTGCAGGCTAGCAACAGGAATCTTATACACAACTTATTCACAATTTTAAACTGCTTGTCTCTGGACAACTTGTGGGTGATCTGTGGAGCGATGGGTATTACCCAAAATTAAGATCGAAAGTGGGATTTTGGGCTTCCCGATATATCCAAAAGACGCAGAGGCAAGCCGGTATTCTACCGAAAACCGTCCTTGACCCATTTATTGTTAGTGGTCACCAACAAAAAGCAGGCAGGAGGCCTCTCAAAAATATATTTTTCGGGGAGCCAAAAAAGGCCTGAACCCCGGCAAAACCCACAAACCCCAGCAGGGTATGGGGGCCTTGAAGGCCGGTACCGACCTCCCCCGACACCCTTGCCGGGGCCTCACCCGGGGTTGTTTGCGGTTTAGCGCGAAGGCCGGATCAACGCGTACTGCGCCCATTCACCGCGGCGGAACAGCACATTGATGGCCTTGGTCTTGTCAATTTTCGCGAGCGCAGCCTCAAATTCCTTGACGCTGGTGACTTCGGAGTTGGCGATTGCCACGATCACGTCACCCTCCTTCAGCCCGGCGCGTGAGGCCGCGGCTTCGGCCGTATCCACCTTGACGCCGCCCTTGATCTTGAGTTCCTTCTTCTGCGCGTCGCTCACTTCGCTGACCACCAGGCCCAGCGCCTGGGCCGCGCCGGCGACAGGCGGCTTGGGCTCGGGGCCCGATGCTTTTTTGGCCGGTTTTTCAGGCTCGACCTCGCCGATGGTGACCGAGAGGTCCTTGCTCGCGCCGCGCCTGAAGACGGTCACCACGGCCTTGGTGC
>NZ_JBFUBY010000283.1:0-5136 GCF_056405515.1 Polaromonas sp. P1_G2 | reverse complement strand
TGCCGTGGCAGGTCACGCACTGGGCTTTATAGACTTCTTCGCCGGATTTGAGGGGGCGGTTCGCATCGCGGATTTCAACCGAACCGATTTTCTGGATGCGCTGGGCGACGGCCTTGGCATCTTCGTCGGCGCCGGCGGCAGGCTTGTTGGCCGAGGCCACGTAATAAACCAGGCCGATGATGGCGAAAACGGGGACGACAAAAGAGAAAAAAACCGCTGCCAGCAGTTGCTGGGGCGTCTTGATCGGGCCAGTGTGGGCTTCTTCGTGGGCCGTGGTGTGGTCGTTTGCGCTCATGGCGTCCTCAAAAAACTAAAAATCGGGGGCTATCGCGTATTGGTGGGGCGCGCCTGTGCAGCGCTTGCTCAGCAACCTCACATTATAACTGGGGCCTTGCGGGGCCAAGAGGGCGCCGCGGCCGGCTGGTAGAATCGGGCACGTTGCGCGGCGTGAACCGCTTGCGCAATGCAAATCGCCCTGATTCCGCGCCTCCCGGCCGCGAATTCCGGCGCAAACCGTTTCCAGCGTTGCGGCTGTAGCTCAGTGGATAGAGTATTGGCCTCCGAAGCCAAGGGTCGTGGGTTCGATCCCCGCCAGCCGCACCACAACTCCCGGGAATCCAGCAATTGCGCGGGTTCCAAGCGAATAGGACCTTCTCAAGGATTGCACTGTTCCACAGACCTGTTCCACATCGGGTCAAAATCGGAGTGTGCAAAACGTGAAGAAACCCCCTCATACCGAACGCCGTGGAGGCCAGTGGTGGTATCGCCGCCGTGTCCCAGAATTGCTTGTCCCGATAGTGGGTCGTGGTGAGTTCCGCGAATCGCTTAGAACCTCGGACATGGAGGTGGCTCGAACCAGAGCCGCCTACCGCGATGCTGAAGTGGCCGCCGAGTTCGAGAAGGCCAAGGCCATCCTCAGCAAGCAAACCGTCGCGCCCCTCCAGCTTGAAGACCTCACACCGGACGAGCAAAGCTATGTTCGAGAGCGGATTCGCGCTCATATCTTGGAGGAGGATGACGCAGTGCGAATGGCACGCCCCGACGATGACTCCCGAGAAGCTTACGAAGGTATCCGGGCGGACCAATTTAGCGACTCCATCGACGGCCTCAAGTCGGGGAGAGTGGTAGTTGGGCCATATGAGAGGCAGCGGATGGCAAAGTTGCTGGAGGATGTCGGGCTGTCCATCGCACCGGGCTCTCCTGCGTGGGAAGTAGCGGCATACAAGGCCACAGAGGGCCTGTACCAAGCCCTGAAGGACATCAGCCGGCGCATTGGAGACGACTTCGTTCCAACGCCTCCACGCCCTGTTGCCCCTGTGCGCCTTACCTCTAGCATCGCAGCTGAGCCGCGTGCGGAAGCAAAAGCCGTAACCCTGGGAGAGGTCATTGAACACTACCTCAAAGGGCTAGCTGCCAATGACTTTCAGCGCAAGGTGCGAAGGTGCCTCCAACTCTTTGGAGAGGYGCTCGGGCGCGACTTAAAGGTCAGTGAGTTACGTCAAAAATCTGTTACCGAGTTCATGCGCGACATCTGTCGTTTACCTGCTGCGTGGGCGCGGAGGTTCGACGGTGGCGAGTCCATTGCTGCAATGCTCGCTGAAGAAACCGAGAAGGGGATGAGCCCCACGACATACGAGAGTAACTACAGGGGGCCGCTGGGCACTTTCCTCAGGGATGCCGCCCGGAACTTTGGCGATGACGGGTTTCGGCCACTCACAGTTGATGGCATCAGGTATATGGGTAAGAGGCTTCCCGAAGAAGACCAGCAGCGAGCATTGACAGATGTTGAGCTGAAGGTTCTGTTTGAGGGCGAAGCGTTCGTTCAGGTGGCGCAGGATCCAAAGCAGGAGCCGCTCTACTGGTTACTGGTAGCGATGCTCTTTACTGGGGCACGTCCCCGCGAGCTGTGCCAATTGAATCCGCAGTTTGACTTTGGCAAGGTGGGCGGGCATTGGTATATCGACTTAGACGAGAAGAGCGCAGCGGGCGTTGGCGTCAAGAAATCCATCAAGACAGGAGAGGCGCGGCGGGTACCGTTACATGCAGAGCTTGTCCGCCTGGGGTTCCCCTCCTATCTCCAGCGCGTAAAGGCGGCGGGCTGTGACCGCATGTTTCCGACATGGCGAGTAAAGGGCGGAAACCCCTTCACGGCACACTATGGGCTCATCGCGGGGCTCTTGAGAACCGTGGGACTTTATACCCGCACCGCCCCGCCTGGGGAGCAAGTCACTGGTGCCTATACGTTACGCAAGACTTTCGTCACCCAATGCCGTAACCAGGGGGTAGTGTCCAAGGAAATCACCGGACATAGCGACGGTACAACAACTGCGATTCAAGACCGCCACTACGTCTTCGGCCCCGAGCCCTTTACCAAGAAAATGGTGGAACTCCAGAAACTAGCAATGCCCGTTAATGTCCCCATGCCGCGTCACCTCACGTAGCAATTAGCCATGGCTCACCAGCAATCGTCAAGTGACGGCAGGATCAAACCCAACCCTGCGCCCGCACTTGTAGCGCCTGACGCAACACGGTCACGGACTATGCGCTCCGTCCGTGCAACTGGTAATGCCAGTACCGAGTTGAAGATGGTCGCATTGCTACGGAAGGCTGGTTTGAGCGGCTGGCGTCGCCATCTGGCCCTTCCAGGTAAACCCGACTTTGCATGGCCCGCATCCCGTGTGGCGCTTTTTGTTGACGGATGCTTTTGGCACGGTTGCCCGCATTGCGCCAAGACGATGCCAAAAGCGAACGCTGAGTATTGGGTCAGAAAGGTTGCCCGTAACGCGGCCCGTGACCGCCGTGTGACTCGCCAACTTCGCAAGGAAGGCTGGTCAGTGTTGCGGGTTTGGGAGCACTCCTTCCGCGAGCCGCAGCGGATTGTAAAAAGACTAGCTCTTACCCTTAGACGCCGCGAGGACGGCTGTTGAGACCTGTACAAACAACCAGTCGGAGCCCTACAATCCCTTCCATGCAAAACAAGCGCACCTTTTACGAGTTTTTTGCCGGTGGCGGAATGGCTCGTGCCGGCCTCGGGGAAGGCTGGGATTGCCTTCTAGCGAATGACATCAGCCCCATGAAAGCTGCGGCGTATGCCGAAAATTATGGTGCGGACCATCTTCGCGTTGGCGATATTTATGATTTAAATGCGGCGGGGCTTCCCGGTCAACCGGACCTGGCATGGGGCTCCTTCCCCTGCCAAGACCTCTCACTTGCCGGCGCTGGTGCGGGGCTTGTGGGGGACCGCTCGGGCTGTTTCTGGGGGTTCTGGAAACTGATCCAAGGGTTGAACAAGAGCGGACGCAAGCCGCCGCTTGTCGTTCTGGAGAATGTGTACGGAGCGCTGACGAGTCATGATGGAGCAGACTTCGAGGCCATCATCAAGGCTATCGTCGGCGAGGGCTATATGGCCGGCGTAGTAGTGGTTGACGCAGTCCATTTCGTGCCTCAATCGCGGCCTCGAGTGTTCATTTTGGGTGTGGACAAAAGCTACCGCTTGCCGGAAAGCATGGTTGGTGCGGGTCCTACGCCTGCTTGGCATCCCGAGGCGCTCATTAGGGCGCACAACAGGCTCGCCCCTAAGTTTAAAAAGGACTGGGTATGGCTTAACCCGCCGGCACCACAGCTGCGGCTAAAGACGTTAGACGACATCATCGAGAGAGAGCCGAAAGGGGTCACCTGGCACACGTCAGCCGAGACCAAGCGCTTACTTGAGATGATGGCTCCATTACACCGCGAGAAGGTACTCAAGGCTCAGGCGTTAGGTGGCCTGACGGTAGGCACAATCTATCGCCGAACACGCCTGGGTGTGCAACGTGCCGAGGTGAGATTTGACGGTATCGCAGGATGCTTGCGGACGCCCTCCGGAGGCTCTAGTCGCCAGACAATCATTGTGGTCGAAGGCCCTCGTATCCGTACACGCCTGCTGTCGCCGCGCGAGGCTGCGAGATTGATGGGACTGGACGACTCTTACAAGTTGCCGCCGCGATACAACGACGCTTATCACGTAGCGGGCGACGGCGTGGTCGTGCCTGTAGTTGCGCACATCGGTCGCACAGTGCTTGAACCTATCCTTGCTGCAAACTCTGTAGTGAACCGCCGGAAAGCGGCATGAGCGCGAAACCTCCCAAGGGAACCAAGGGAGGAGCGCTCGTGTCGAAGGACAATACCGTTGCCCTGCCATTTGAGGTTGCAGAGCAAATACAAGCCCTCACCGAGTTTCTTCGCCAGCCCTACACAGTCGGCGACTCAGACATGCCGCTTGGCAACGTTCAATGGGGCGTGTACGCTTTTTTTGACTATGACGAAGAGCCGATCTACGTAGGGCAGACTCGCGAGAGCCTGAGTAGTCGCATCGGACGGCACCTGACAGGACGGCGGAGCGATGCCGTCGCTAAAAACATCCTTGACCCCTTTGAAGTGTGCACAGTGCGGGTCTATCCGATGCCAAGTCTTCAGGGCCGCGGCGCTAAAGACGTCGAGGCTAAGGAAACTATAGACGCCCTTGAGCACAACGTGTTTCAGGAGCTGCTGACAAAGTCCAGGTTTGGGGCGGTGCTAAACGAGAAGCCACCTCCGGCACCAAAACGAGCGGTTGATATCCCGCCGTATCTTGAGCGCAGGATTGCTACCGACAAGATTATTGAGTTACGCGACCACCCAGACATCCGCATCGCCCGCAGGGCACAGACCCTCGCCGCCTTAGCGACGGGCATCAGTGAGCGGCGTGTCAGTAGCGGTATTCGGAACACTCTGCTCACCCAAGCAAAGCGGTTGCAGTGGCTAGCCGAGCGTCGTGCGCAGGTTGCACCCGATGGGCCCGACGAGGTCGAAGATGAAGACCCCAAGGACTGATACTCGGGGGTCGCGCGAATCAATGTTGTGGCTTGGAAGACCCGGCAAAATTTGCCGAAAAAATGTCAGAGGTCTTTCCAGAAACCCGCAATGACAACTTCCCCCTTAGGGGGCTTCGAGTTGCCCCCTGGAATCACGGGAGTCGAACTAGTAAGAGCGTTGCCGTTTGTTCAAGCCGTACGGGTGCCGTTCTTCTTATTGTCCCAACTCTCTAATATGAACAGCGCGGCCGTGTGAGCTGCGTGGACCGCGAGGCGGGAATGTCGGGGCTGTAGGCGGTATGAC
>NZ_JBFUBY010000282.1:0-5150 GCF_056405515.1 Polaromonas sp. P1_G2 | reverse complement strand
GTTGATGGTGACGCACGAGATGAATTTCGCCCGCAAGGTCTGCGACCGCGTGGTCTTTATGCACCAGGGGCGCGTGCACGAGATCGGTCCGCCCGACGAGGTGTTCTCCAACCCACAGACCGCCGAGCTCAAGCAGTTCCTCGGCATGATCCAGTAAGCACGGGCGACCAGCTCGCCCCGGCCGGCTTCGGGGCTCTGCAAAGCGCACCAAAGCTGCGCGTCAAAGGGCCATGGCTTGCCCAGGCCTGGCTTTTTTTGGCGTCAACTTGCCCCCGGCCCTGCAGGGTCGGGCCGCTTCCCGCACAATGGCGGGGACAGACTGACCCGCTCCTGATTTGATCGCTGCTAGCGCCCGCCACCCCTGGGCGACTTGCGCTGTCCCGCCGACCCGACGCCGCCTTGATGAACACCATGCCCCCCATCCTSTATTTTTTCGCCCTGTGCAACCTSGTSATMGGCAGCGGSGCYTTTGTGCTSGGCGGCATCCTGCAGCCCATGAGCSTCTCGCTGGGCATCAGCGTGGCGGCTGCCGGCCAGGCCATGACGGCCTATGCCGTGGCCACCGCCGTGCTGGCGCCGCTGCTCATCATCTTCACGGCCGGCTGGCCCCGCAAACGCGCGGTGCAACTGGCGCTGGCGCTGTTCACGGCGGGCTGCCTGGTGTGCGCCCTGGCGCCCAACCTGCCCTTGCTGCTGCTGGGCCGCGTGCTGATGGGTGCTGGCGCCATGTTCACCGCCGCCGCCTCGGCGCTGGCCGTCAGCATGGTGGTGCCCGCGCTGCGCGGCCGGGCGCTGTCCATCACCTTCCTGGGCATGAGCATCAGCTACGCCGTGGGCCTGCCCATAGGCGCCTGGCTRGGTTTTGAGTTCGGCTGGCGCGTGCCGGTGTGGCTGTCGGCGGCGGCAAGCCTGACGGCGCTGGTCGCGGCCAGCTGGCTGATTCCCGCCAACATGGCCAGCGCCGGCACCAGCTTCGCGGGCTTCCGGGCCGCCGCGCGCCAGGGCGCGGTGCTGCGCGTGTGGGGCCGCACCTTGCTGTACTTCATCGCCATCTTCAGCGTGTTTGCCTATGTCGGGCCGGTGCTGCAGGCGCTCAACCCCATGAATTCGGCGCAACTCTCGGCCACGCTTGCCGTCTTCGGCCTGGCCGGTGTGGGAGGCACGCTGATGGGCGGCTGGGCGACGGACCGCTTCGGCGCGCTGCGCACCCTGCGCGTGCAGCTGGCCGTGCTGGTCGCGATGATGTGCCTGCTGCCGCTCACGCGCGGCAATGTGCCGGCCACCATGGCCGTGCTGGTGGCCTGGGGCATCGCGGGCTTCGGCCTGATGGCGCCGCAGCAAAGCCGGCTGGCCAGCCTCTCGCCGGCGCAGGCGCCGCTGCTGCTGAGCCTCAACGGCTCCATGCTCTACGTGGGCACGGCGCTGGGCGCGGTGATCAGCGGCGCGCTGCTGGATCAGGTGGGCTTTGCGCAACTGGGCTGGGTGGGCGTGCCCTTCGGCCTGCTGGCCATGCTGACCCTGGTGTTTGACCGCATGCCGTCGCGCGTGACGGCATCGGCGGCCGCCTAGACCTTTTCCTGCAATCGAACCATGACAGCCCAGGACCAGCTCGACGCACTGCAAATCGCCCTGCGGCAATTGCGCGACGACACCCTGGGCGTGGCCGCTTTTTCGCAGCTCGCGATGCAGCAGGCAAGCCTGGCGACCGCCCTGCCCGAACGTTTTGGTGAGGTGTTGTCACAGCTGCTGAACCGGCTCGAGTCCAGCGCGCTGTTCACCGAAGAAAGCTGCTCCTTCAGCCGTGGGGACTTGCTGGACAGCCTGCAACTGTGGCTGGACAAGGCCCGGCTGCAGCTTCAAAAAACCTGAAGCTGCCGGGCGATCCAGCTCCGTTGGTTAACGGCCGCCATCATGGCCGTGGCGATGATGGACGTCCGGGTAATGGGCATGGCTGTGGGTCACGGGCTCATGCCTGTGGGGATGCGAATGCGTTCCCGCGACCGCGGGTGTATGGTCGTGCGTATGGTGCTCGTCGTGCGTGTGCGCGTGTTCATGCTCCAGGACTTCATGCGTGTGCACATGCGCGTGGTGCTCGGTCAGGTGCAGCCAGATACCGTACGCCATCAGCGCGGCGGCCGCCAGCAGTTTCCAGCTGACGGGCTCCGCCAGAAACACCACGGAAAACAGCGCCCCGACAAAAGGCGCGGTCGAGAAGTACGCGCCGGCCCGTGAAGTCCCCAAGTGCCGCAAGCCGACGACAAAAAGTGCCAGGCTCACACCGTAGGCCAGCAGGCCGACCCCCATGGCGATGGCTGTTTTCCCAGGACCCGGCAACGCCGCCCCCACCAGGAAAGCGAGCAACAGGTTCGTGACGCCTGCAGCCAGCCCTTTCACGCAGGCAATCCATGAAGCATCCGTCAGCGACACCTTTCGCGTGAAGTTGTTGTCCAGGGCCCAGAAAAAACACGCCAGCAGCACCGCGGATGCCGGCCACAGCAAGGTAAATGTGGACGTTGATGGATCAGATGGATCCGACTGGGGCCAGCTGAGCAGCAGCGCGCCCGCCACGATGGCGGCCATGCCCAGCGCGATCCGCCTATCGACGTTCTCCTTGAACACCATCCATGCCAGCACCGCCGTCAACACCGCTTCGGCATTGAGCAGCAAGGCGGCGTGACTGGAAGGCATGGCCGACAGCCCGTACATCAACAGCACCGGCGCGATGCCGCCGCCGCACAGCACCGCGGCGGCCAGCCAGCGCATCTCGCCGGGGGCCAGGCGCGGGCGGGCGGCGCCCCGCATCCGGCGATACACGAACAGGCCCAGGCCGGATCCCAGGTACAAAAGCCCGGCCAGCATCCAGGGACTCATCTCGCCGAGCAGCCATTTGGCCAGCGGCGTCCCCGCACCGAACAGCAAAGCCGATGCCAGCGCGGCCGCGACACCCGGGCTCAAAGAGCGTGCCAAAAGCTTCAATGCCTGATCCCCTGAAAATCAAAAAAGAAAATTCACGTCCAATTCGCCATTTTCGGCCATGCGGCCATTCCCCTGCCGGCGCCCTATCCATAGGCCAGGGCATGAGTCGGTGAACTGAAAGGATTCCTCATGAAACATCTGAAACAAGCCCTGCTCACCCTGCTTTGGCTTCCACACCGGTAAGGCGGACGGCCGGTTCACGGTGACCGCGATTGAAAAAAGGGTGGAATAAGCACGTTGCGCCAGCGTGATAAGGTTGCCCGCATGTCCAAAACCATACGCTACACCCTGCTGTCGCTGCGCGACCTGTGGGTCTCCGCAGGCCCGTTCATCCTGCTGGCCATCGCATTGCTGGCGCTGGCCTACTGGTGGCTGGACCCGAACCCGCCCAAGCGCGTGACGCTGGCCACCGGCCCGGCGCAAAGCGCGTATGAGGAATTCGGCAAACGCTACGCCAGGGCCCTGGCGGCCGAGGGCATCCAGGTGGTCCTGCAGCCCTCGGAGGGCTCGGCCGCCAACCTGCAGTTGCTGCGCGAAGGCAAGGTCGACGTGGGTTTTGTCCAGGGCGGCACCAGCGACTACACAGAGCAGGACGAGGAAGATCTGACATCTCTCGGCAGCCTGTTTGTGGAGCCGCTCTGGCTGTTCTACCGCGAGGACGCCGCGCGCAAGGTGGCCGCTGCGGCGCGGGCGGCCAAGAATCCGGGCGGCCGACCGGCCAAAGCAGACCCGATGGAGGACGCCAGCCTGGCATCGCTCACGCAGTTGCAAGGCCTGCGCGTCAACGTGGGTACGCCCGGCAGCGGCGTTCCCAGCCTGATGGCCAAACTGCTGGACAGCAACCGCATTGACGCCGCGACGCTGAAACTGTCCCGGCTGGAGCAGACGCCCGCCACCGTTGCCTTCCTGGGCGGCGAGCTGGACGCCATCGTGTTCGCGTCCGCGCCCGAGTCGCTGATGGTGCAGATGCTGCTGCAGACGCCCGGCGTGAAACTGATGAACTTCGCCCAGAGCGAGGCCTATTCCCGGCGTTTTGCCTTCCTGACGCCCACGCGCCTGCCGCGCGGCGTAGTGGACCTGGCCGGCAACATCCCGCCCGACGACGTGCGGCTGGTGGCGTCCACCACTTCGCTGATCACGCGCACCGGCACCCACCCCGCCCTGCAGCAGCTGCTGGCCCAGGCGGGCAACGACATCCACGGCGGGGCCGGCTGGTTCAAGAATGCCCGCGAATACCCCAACCGCGACAACAGCGAGCTGCCCATTTCCAAGGAAGCCGAGCGCGCCATCAAGAACGGCACGCCGGTGCTGCAGCGCTACCTCCCCTTCTGGGTGGCCAACCTGGTCGAGCGCATGTGGCTGGTGATGGGCATCATCATCGCCATCATGCTGCCGCTGTCGCGCATCATCCCGCCGCTTTACGCCTTTCGCGTGCGTTCGCGCATCTTCCGCTGGTACGGCCGGCTGCGCGACATCGAAAACCGGGTGGACGGCAACGGCGATGGCGATCGCAACAGCGCCAAAAACCAGGCCCTGCTGGAAGAACTCAACGACCTGGAACGCCGGGCCGAAAAGATCACGGTGCCGCTGTCCTATGCCGACGAGCTGTATGCGCTGCGCGCCAATATCCACCTGGTGCGAAAAAAGCTGCAACGGCTTTAGCGCCCATCGCGCCGCAAAGAGGCGCGCGGCACCTTAAAAGGGCAGTGAAAAGCCCGATTCAGGGCAAGTGCGGGGCCTACGCAGTTTCTTTAACCCTAAAGTAAACCCCTGTGTCGGCATAGCAATTGCTCTGCTAGTATCGCCCGATACTTTTTTCTTTGGCCGATGCTTGCTTTTATTCTGCGCCGCCTGATCCAGGCCGTGATCGTGATGGTCGTGGTCGCACTGATCGCCTTCATGCTGTTCCAGTATGTCGGCGATCCGGTGGTGTTCCTGCTGGGGCAGGATGCCTCCCCCGCCCAGATCACCCAACTGCGCGCCGACCTCGGCCTGGACCGGCCCTTCATCGTGCRGTTCTGGCATTTCCTCGTGAATGCCGCGCAGGGCGAATTCGGCCTGAGCCTGCGCCAGGGCGCCAAGGTCTCGCGCCTGATCGCCGAACGCTTTCCCGCGACGCTGGAGCTGGCCCTGGTGGCGGCCTTGATGGCGTTGCTGATCGGCATCCCCATGGG
>NZ_JBFUBY010000281.1:0-5163 GCF_056405515.1 Polaromonas sp. P1_G2 | reverse complement strand
GTGGTAGGGTTGGGGTCGTTCTCGAAGTACACCATCTGCACGGGTGTGGCGGTGGCGTTGCAGACCAGCGCCGCCATGGCCGGCGCCGCGCCCGCGAGGGACAGGCATGCCGCCGCGGCGAGGCGCCAGGGGTTTACGGAATTCACGGTTTGACTCCTGAGCAGTGGACCGGGCCCACGCGGGTAATGTCTTCAAGGTTGCCGGGCGGCAGCTCGACGGTAAAGGTGCAACTCGCGCCGTTCCACTTCAGGCGCAGGCGGTTGGAGGGTTGCAGTCCGGTGACGAAGGCCTCGCCGCGGCGGGCGACGAAGAATTCCTTCTTGTCGCCTATCAACTCGATCTCGGCGCCGGCGGGTGCGGGTTCACCGTTGTCGAGCACGATGCGGATCAGGGCACCCCGGCCCGAGCGCACGGGGAAGGTGATCTTGACCCCGCCGCGCAGGGCCGGCACGGCCTCTTGCTCGATCGAGTCGAGCTCGGCGCTGATGGGCAGTTCGGTCGGGTCCAGCCGCACGCTGTTGCGCTGGAAGGGCAGCAAACGCGGCAGCAGCGCCACGCCCTTTTCATCGGTGCGGGTCAGTGTGCTGCCCTGGAAGCCAACGCCGACATTGGCATAGCCCGGCACTTCCACGATGGCGAAACTGTCCTGCACCCGGCGTGTCGCGAAGGCCTGGCCTTCGGCCATGACCAATCCCCCGACCAGGCCCAGGCGCAGGTTCTGCTGGTTTTCGCCCGCGTTGACGTCGGCCGAAAACAAGCCTTTGCTGCCCTGGTAATAGGCGCCGCCCTCCGTGTAGCGGCCCTCCGCGCGCGTGCCCAGGGCCRTGCGCCAGCCCCAGCCGGTTTCAGCGCTCAGGGCCCGGCTGGCGTTCACATAACCTTCGGTCGTCCCGCTGCGAGTGGTGACGCCGGAAGCAATCGTGATGTGGTTGTCCAGCGGCACGATCAGGGTCGCGCCCACCGAGGTGCCGGAGGAGGATCCGCTGAGCCGCGTGGCACTTAAGGTCAGGGCGCTGCGCGGCCCGAGCCGCATGGTGTAGTTGACGCTGACGGTGTCGAGTTTGCCGAGGTCGTAGGTGTCAAAGCCCGCATAGCTCAC
This sequence comes from Polaromonas sp. P1_G2, assembly GCF_056405515.1. Classification (NCBI taxonomy): domain Bacteria; kingdom Pseudomonadati; phylum Pseudomonadota; class Betaproteobacteria; order Burkholderiales; family Comamonadaceae; genus Polaromonas; species Polaromonas sp. P1_G2. The sequence continues at coordinate 4,064 of NZ_JBFUBY010000281.1, read as the reverse complement.
GTTGAACGCGCCGAACTGGTCGGTGCTATAGCTGTAACTGGCGGTGGTCTGCAGGCGTGGCAGCGGCGACGCTGTGTCTATGCCCAGTTGGCGGTAGCCGCGCGACGCGCCTTCCGCGCTCAGCGAGACGCCGTGGCGCAGGCCGGTGCGTTCGATGCCGACCAGCCAGTTGTGGCCGCGGCCGGCGGTGTCGCTGCGGCTGAAGGACACCGCGGTCTGCCCCAGCATCTGGAAGGGCAGCTCATAGCTGGCGCCCGCACCCATGCGCGACAGGGGCCGGGACCATTCGCCATTGGCCTCGACAGTGATGCTCTTGGTCAGGCCCTGGCGCCACAGGCCCGATACAAAGCGGGGGCCGTAGTCGGCATTCTCGATGCCCAGCTGGTTGCGTATGGCTCCCGCCTCGAAGCTCCAGTCGCTGAGGTTTTCCTCCAGCAGGTTGGCATTGCTGAAGAAAGACTGGGTGATGACTGTCTCGCGGCCCAGGATGTCGCGCACCACCACGCGCGCCTCGCCGGCGCCTGTCAGCGCCGGAAAGTTGTCGATGCTGAAAGGGCCGGAAGGCACCTTGGAGGTCTGGCGCAGCGCATCATTGACGTACAGCTCCACGGTGCTCGGGGCGGCCGACAGCCCGGTTACCGTGGGGATGGGCTGGGTGACAAAGCCGGGCTGCAGGGAGAAATTCTTGGCGAACTGCACGCCACCGAAATAGACGGATCGTCCCGAAATGCCGGTGCGTGTGCTGCTGTCGCCCAGTCGCAGGGTGCTGTTGGATTCCAGGAAATTGCGCGTATAGGTGGTTTCCAGTCGCCGCCAGGAAGCCTTGACGGTCGGGTCCTGGCTGACCAGGTTGCGGCCCACGTAGCTGCTGGTCAGCAGCCCCCACTGCCCGGAAAACCCCAACTCGGTCAAGGCCCCGAGATCCCGGGCGTCCCCCGCGCCGCCGATGGCGTTGCGGGTGTGGGTGCTCAGGTAATTCAGGTCGTAGTTGGCAAAGAACGCCGGCACGCTCGGCGACAGCGGCGGGCGCATGGCGGATTCCTGCGTCAGGCGCACGGCATTGAAGGCCGCCGGGGAAAAGATCAGGTCGACCGACTGCTCGGCAAAATTCAGGCGTGCCTCGAACCCCGGGATGGACGAGAGGGCATACCAGCGCTGGCCCTGGAAATCGATGTCTTGTGCGCTGGGGCGGCGATTCAGCCGCCACTCTTCAAAAGCGTCTTCGGGCGCGTAGAGGATGCCGTTGCGCTCCAGCAGGGTCCAGACACCGCCCTTGGTGCTGTTGATGAACACTTCCAGCGGAAGCAGGCGGTCATTGGCGGCGCGGGCCGCCGTCGGCGCGTTGGCGGGCGCCGTGGTTTGAGCCTGCGCGGCGAGGACGCAGCACAGGCTGGCTATGCCGATGGCCAGGGGTTGCATTCGTAAGACCTGCGGGCGCCTCCTCGTCATGGGGCTCGGTCAGGGCAAGGTGATACTGGTCGTCTGGCTTTGGCCGTCGTCGAAAGTCACCACCAGCTTGGCTTCGCCCGCCGTGACGGCTTGCTCGCTTTTGAGGCTGACGAGCTTGGTGGCACCCGGCAGGATGTAGCTGCCGCCCTCGAACTTGGCCAGTGCCTGCTCGCCTCGCATCAGCGTCGCTTCGCGAATCTGGGCATAGGCCGTGCCTGTGTTGCCGCACTGCAGGCCCACGGTTTTGGCTTCCGGACGCTGGACGGTGCAGCTCACCTGGCGCTTGGCCACCGGAGGGGTGATAAACACGGGCATGCTGAGGGCCAGCGCAATGGGAACCTGGATGCCGCTCGCGGGCAGGGCTTCCGGTACTTCACGGATGATCATGCGGTAGGTCAGTTGCCGGCTTGCATCGGCCGGCTTTAACAGGGCCAGCCGCACCACCTGGCGCGCTTTGGGCGCCAGTTTGATGATGGGGGGCGCCAGGATCAGGTCTTCCGTGAGTACCAGCTCATCGGTGCCGTCGGGCTTCTGGCTCCAGGTGTTGATATCGGCCTGCAGCACCACTTCGGTGTCCGCCTCGTTGGTCAGCGTGACGGCGATGGCGCGATCGCGCGGCGTCATGTAAAGGCGGACAGGCGTTACGGAAAACACCCCGGCCGTCGCGGCGGCCCAGGGCCCAAGCAGACTCAGCAGGAGAGCGTAGGTGATGAGGCTGCTTCGGCGCTGTGGGACGTTCATCCCTAGAAGGATACCAGCATCTCGATAGATTTAGCCTGATTGCCGGCGTGGGCGAGGCGCACGGCTGTGAGCGTTCCCCGGACGTCCTGGAAGCGTAAACGGGCCTGCGTTTCGATCTCCGCGGCTTCCGGGCCCATGGCATAACGCCGGCTTTCGAACTCCCATCCGTCGTCCACTTCGTCGCCGGCTGTGGCAACGCGCTGGTCGTCCAGGCGGCAGGCCATGCGCGCCGCCTGGTCGCCGCGGGAGATTTCGCTGCGGCAGTAGTCAGGCAGCAGCGAATCCCGGGTAGGGCGAAAGCCCGGCTGGAATCGGGCATTTACCAGGGCGTTGGCGTTGCCGACAGGGGTGATGCTCACGAAGACATTGGTGTTGCAGCGCACCTGCACCGAACTCCCGCCGGCCCCCGCGCCGGTCGCGCTGATACACGCGTTGCCGCTGCCGGCGGGATCTCCGCCGTTCAGGCGGATCTGCACGCCGAACTGGCCTCCCGCGGTGCCGGAAAAACTGCAAACGCTCGCCGAAAGCATGAATACACCGAGAGCCAGCCTTGCAAGCGAGCGCATCGGTGTTGCCATGATCAGGTCCTCGAGCGTCAACAGCCGCTTAGTAGGTGATTGTCAGGGTACGGACCTTGTTGGTCGATGTGCTGTTCGAGCAGGCGCCGCCGACGGCGGCACACTTGCCCGCTTGGCCGGCAATCATGGAACCGGTCACGGAGTACGTCTGGGCGGCTCCGGTACCGGTGCCAGTGGTTGCGCTCAGTGCCAGAGTGTATGCAAGGTCAACAGCCTGATCGGTCACAGCGGTGGAATCAAGCGAGAGGGTGTAACCCAAGTCTTTCGTGCACTGAATTGTGAAACCACCCGCGGTAGTGTGGGCCTGGGCTCCTGTCTGGAACGAGGTGTAATCAAACGCGACGTCTGAGGTCTTGAGGTATTTGCAGGCGCTGGTCAGGTTAATGGTGACGTCGAAATTGCCGGTAGCCGTCGCGGCGTGCGCTGGCAGGGTGGCAATGGCGGCAAGACCGAGGGCGATTACTAGAATGAGCTTTTTCATGACTGTTCTCCGGTTGGTTGAACGAATAACGGGGGACGAAATTTGAAGGTGAATGGACTGTAACTAGATATTTCTCAAACAGGTTGATTTGTATCTGTAACAGCGCCCGTAATGGGGAATTTGTCACGTCAGATCATTGAAATGATTGAGTTTTTTTCTAAATGAATCCAAAAGTCTTATATGTGACAAAGGTAAATACTGCCCATGAAAACCACATTTCCCTCCCGCTCATGACGAAATCGTAACAAATTAGTAACAACTATGCCCAAGACCATGCAAAAACAAACCCTCTCTTTCCAGGCGGAGGTGGCCCAGCTGCTCAAGCTGGTCACGCACTCCCTGTACTCGAACCCCGAGATCTTTTTGCGCGAGCTGATTTCCAATGCTTCGGATGCCTGCGACAAGCTGCGCTTCGAGGCGCTCAACGATGCTTCGCTGCTGGAGAACGACGCCGAGCTCAAGGTGCGCGTGAGCTTCGACAAGGCCGCCGGCACGCTGACCATTACGGACAACGGCATAGGCCTGTCGCAGCAGGAAGCCATCGACAACCTCGGCACCATCGCCAAGAGCGGCACGCGCGACTTCATGGCCAAGCTTTCGGGCGACCAGAAGAACGACGCGCAGCTGATAGGCCAGTTCGGCGTGGGTTTTTATTCGGGCTTTATCGTGGCCGACAAGATCACAGTGGAAAGCCGGCGCGCGGGCCTGCCGGCGGGCCAGGGCGTGCGTTGGACCAGCGACGGCACCGGCGAGTTCGAGGTTAGCGAGATCGAGCGCGCGGAGCGCGGCACCAGCATCATCCTGCACCTCAAGGA
>NZ_JBFUBY010000280.1:0-5193 GCF_056405515.1 Polaromonas sp. P1_G2 | reverse complement strand
CTGCAAGGCCTCGAGAGTTACACGAAGTGAACGAACGTGGGGGCTAAAGATCCTCTAGCTTGATCGTCGGCTCCGCCATCACGCGCACCGTGCTTTGCAGCCCGCGCAGGATCTGATTGGCAAAAAAGCTGCTCTGGGTGTCGGGCTCCAGCGCCGCCACCACCAGGTTGGCCATGGGCTGGTTGAGCGGCACGTAGTAGCTGCCGCGCGGCACGTCGACCACGCCGCGCGTCAGGCTGACCTGCACCTTGATGATGGCGTTGCCGTCGGCGATTGCGCCGCGCACGTCCTGGCGCTCGCCCGAGGTGCTGGCAATTTCACGGTAGCTGTCGCCCAGCATGGAGCCCTGTTCGGCAACGCGCAGGACCTGCACGCCGTGCAGCCGCAGCCGGTCGACCGCCACGGTGGAGGCTGCCGACAGCCAGTAACCGCAGGGGCGGGCCCGCGCTTTCAGGGTGCGCAGCGCCAGCGCCGAATCCCAGTCCACGTTGACGGCCTTGTCGGCGCCGGTGACAGGGTCCAGCATCAGCAGTTCGTACTGGGCGGCGGTGGGGCCGGCTTCGATGACGGCCTGCTCCTTGCAGGCCTGGGCGCTGACTTCCTTGTCGAGGTAGGGGCGCAGCTGGTGCAGTTCATTGGCGCGCTGGGCGGTGCTGGCCAGCACGCTGGTGATCGCGGTGACCTGGGTATGCACCCGCCGCTGGATGTGCAGGCGGCCTATGCCGACGCCGCGCGTTTCGATCAGCAGGCTGACGGCATTTTTCAGGCCGTTCACGTTGCGGCCGGTGTCGGGCTGCGTGCCGCCCATGGAGATTTTTTTGTCGGCCAGGTCGCTGGACGTGGTGTAGTACCACTCGCTGCTGAGGTTCTGGCTCTTGAGCGCGGCCAGCATCGGGCGGCGGTACCACTCTTCGGCGGCCTTGGTCAGGAACTCGGGCAGGTTGGCCGTGGTGGCGTACTGGAACAGCGCGTCGAACTTCTGCACCGTGCCGAATTTCTGCAGGAAGCGGCCCACTACCGTGTATTCATGGGCGTCGACCACCACGGTCGGGTTGTAGTCGCGGGCCAGCCGGGCCAGGGCCTGGGCCTCGGGCGTGTTGAGCAGCAGGTGGTCGCGGTTCATGTCCAGCCCGCCGCTGGTGGCGCGCTGGTCGCCGGCGGCGCCGTCGGGATTGCCGCGCGGGACGATGACCACGTTGATGCGCTCCAGCACCGGCTGCAGCAGGCCCTGGGCGAGWTCACGGGCGATCACCAGCAGCGCCTCGCTGCCGGCGGGCTCGTCGCCGTGCTGCTGGCCGACCAGCAGCACCGTGGGTTTGCCCGCGGCCTGCATGACGGCGGGGTCCGTGCCGCCGGCACGGGTCAAGACCAGCGCTTCCAGTGTCTCGCCGCGTTGCGAGCGGCCTATGGGCAACACGCTGGCCCGGATGCCCGGCGTGCGCGTGGCGGCCGCCGCCTGTTCACGCAGCCAGGCCTGGATTTCGGCCTGAGTGGTGAAGGCGCTGCGGCCGGCTTGCAGGCCGGGGGTGCTGTAGCTCACCGACGGCGCCGGGAAGCGGGCGGCCACCGCTGCGCTGTAGGGGGCGGGCGTATCGGCCTGGGGGGCGGACGACAAAGGCTGTGCGGCCGGCGCGACGGGCGTCACCTGTACGGCTGCGGGCGGAGTCGCTGCGGAAGGGCGCTGGGCGGCCGGCGCGGGGGCCGCTACGGCGGCAGGCTGGCCGGGCGGTGTCCAGGGCGGCAGCGGAACCGAGCTGCAGGCAGCCAGCAGGGCCAGCGGCATCAGCAGCGCAAGCGGGCGCAGGCCGTGATTACGCGAGGCGGAAAACTGTGTCTTGGGTGATTGCGGCAGGGTGGTCGTCATGGATTTCTGCGCCTCAAGCGTGGCCGGGGGCTATGGATGGACCGCTCATGTTACCCGCCTTGCGCGGCCCGTGGCGCACCGGTTTGCGCCGCCGCCACAGTGCCGTGGCCTGCTTCGTGTTTTCCTACATGACGCCTCCGGGGCGTCCCACACCAAGCCCATTGCGCACCGCCTAAATTGGCTCAGCGGTCGGCTTCTGGCGGCCGCCTTCATTTGTAAAGCCGATAAACCAACGACCAACCCCCAAGAGGAAGCCCATGAGCAAAGCACCTGCGAAAAAACACGATGCCGTCGACCTGCTCGACGCCGACCACATCGCCGTCAAAAAACTTTTCACGGCCTATAAAAAGCTGTGTGACGGCAATGCGCCCGCCGAAGACAAGCGCGAGGTCGCCGACCAGATCTGCCAGGAACTGACGGTGCACGCGCAGATTGAAGAGGAAATCTTCTATCCCCAGGTCCGAGCGGCCATCAACGACGACCCGCTGCTTGACGAGGCCGAAGTGGAGCACTCCACGGCCAAGGATCTGATCGCGCAGATTTCGGGCATGGACCCGGAAGACGACCTGTATGACGCCCGGGTCACGGTGCTGGGCGAATACATAGACCACCACGTCAAGGAAGAGCGCGAGGAAATTTTCCTCAAGGCCCGCAAGTCCGAGCTGGACCTGGTAGCCCTGGCCGAGGAGCTCAGCCAGCGGAAAATGGAGCTGATGGACGAGCTCAAGACCGCCCATGCCTAGCCTTTGGCGGCTGGCGTCCCGGCGGCAAGAAGGTTCTTAAACCCCGCACTGCCGCCGGCAACGCCCTTTCTGGGAAAATGGGGCATGCCCGTCCCGTTTTCCCCTGCCAGCCTCTCCGGTGTTCCCGTTTCGGCGTCCAGCCATCCCTGGCGCCTGAGCGTGGCGCCCATGATGGACTGGACCGACAGGCATTGCCGGCATTTTCACCGGCTGCTGTCGCGCCATGCCTTGCTGTACACCGAGATGGTGACCACGGGCGCCTTGATCCACGGCGACGTGGAGCGCCATTTGCGCTTCAATGCCGAAGAGCATCCTGTGGCGCTGCAACTGGGTGGCAGCGAACCCGCGGACCTTGCGCGCTGCGCCCAACTGGGCGAGCAATGGGGCTATGACGAAATCAACCTCAACTGCGGTTGCCCCAGCGAACGTGTGCAGCGCGGGGCTTTCGGAGCCTGCCTGATGGCCGAGCCGCAACTGGTGGCCGATTGCGTCAAGGCCATGGTCGACGTGGTCGATGTCCCGGTCACGGTCAAGCACCGCATCGGCATCGACAAGGCTGAAAGTTACGAGTTCGTGCGCGACTTCGTCGGCACGGTCAGCGAGGCCGGCTGCGAGGTCTTTATCGTGCATGCCCGCAACGCCTGGCTCAAGGGCCTCTCGCCCAAGGAAAACCGCGAGGTGCCGCCGCTGCGCTATGAGCTCGTGCATCGCCTCAAGCAGGAATTTCCGAACATGGTGATCTGCATCAACGGCGGCATCAACACGCAGGAAGAGGTGGCCGGGCATTTAGCCGCGCTTGACGGCGTGATGATTGGCCGCGAGGCCTACCACAACCCCTGGTGGCTGGCCTCCTGGGACAGCGCCTTCTTCGGCGCCGCCGAATCCCCGCTGACCCGTGAAGCCGTGGAAGCACAGATGTGCGACTACATGGTGCGCGAGGCCGCCGAGCACGGCACGCCGAAGAGCGCTATCGCGCGCCACATGCTGGGCTTGCGCAACGGCCTGCCCGGCGCGCGGCGCTGGCGCCAGGTCTGGAGCGACCACCGCCTGCGCGACATGCCGCCGCATGCCGTGATGGCGCTGGCGCATGAAATGCCGTCCTCATCGCCGTCGGCGCTTGCCGACGCCACCGCCATGGCCGATGCCTGATTCCGCGCAAAAACAGGCACGCCAGGCGCTGGCCCTGCTCTGGCTGGTGCCGGCGCTCTGGACGGTCAACTACATCGTGGCGCGCAAGGCGCCGGGCGTGATCGGTCCCTACCTGCTGGCCTTCGGGCGCTGGGGCCTGGCGGCGCTGTTTTTGCTGGTGCTCACCCGGTCGGAGCTGTGGCGCCAGCGCGGCCACATCACCAAGGTGTGGTGGCAGTACCTGGTGCTGGGCACCCTGGGCATGGTGATCTGCGGCGCCTGGGTCTACCAGGGCGCGCGCTCCACTGGTGCGATGAACATCGCGCTTATTTATGCGGCGTCGCCGGTGCTGATAGGACTGGGCGCGGTGATCTGGCTCGGTGAGCGCCTGGGCTTGCGCCAGGGCCTGGGCGTGGTGCTGGCCATTGCCGGCGTGGTGCACGTCGTGGTCAAAGGCCAGTGGACAGCGCTGGCCGGTGTGCAGTTCTCGGCGGGAGACCTGTGGATCGTGGCCGCCACGGTGTCATGGGCGGCTTATGCCTTGCTGCAAAAGCAGTGGCCCAGCCCGCTCGGCGCCACGGCCCGCCTGGCGGCCATCTGCATAGGCGGCACGCTGGTGCTGGTCCCCTTGACGGCCTGGGAGATGTCGCGAGCAGACGCGTTGCCCTTGAGCGGCTACGGCCTGCTGCTGATTGTGGTGGCCGCGATCGTGCCGGGGCTGGGCGCCTACTGGATTTACGGCTGGGCGCAGAAAATCCTCGGCGCCAGCCGTGTAGCGGTGTCGCTTTACCTGGGCCCTCTGTATGCGGCGCTGGCCGCCTGGGGTGTGCTGGGCGAACCGTTGGGCTGGCACCACGCGGTGGGTGCCGCATTGATCTTGCCCGGGGTATTTTTTGTAACGGGTGTCGGCAAGGGGCTGACTAAAAAACATTCAAGGCCGATACTGACAAAAGGCGCTTGAAATTGCTGACACACGTTGGCGGTTTCAGCTTGCGGCCTCGCTGCCCGTTCATGAAATGCGCGTGCATGAGCCTTGCTTTTTTCATGCGACCTGGCTTGAGGCGCTGATGCCGGTGGGCGAATTTCCTCTTCAGTAAATCAGCCTGTAGCTGCTTGATTTCCTGAGCGCACAGCTATTGAAAACATAGCAACGCCATCGAGGCGATAGGCTTGATGCGCACCGAAGCCTGCATGAGCACATGCACATACACATCTTCCGGTTTCTTTAAAAAAATTGACTGTACGTATTCGCGCATTTGGAAAATAATGGAGTTGATTGTTCATTGGAACTTTCCATTGATGCTGCGGTCTATCACTCACTCGATGTGAGACAACAGTTCGATGCATAGCGCGGAATCCGGGGCGGATTTTCATCACGGGCCAGGGTTCCTTCGGTTCCCGCGCGTATAGGAGGATTTATGGATGTCGTCCGTAATTTTCTGACGCGTTATGAACAGA
>NZ_JBFUBY010000279.1:0-9829 GCF_056405515.1 Polaromonas sp. P1_G2 | reverse complement strand
GCCTGGATCAGCCCTGCACGCTATATTTTCTATAGCTGATGACGCTTGTCTGCCGTGGGTTGGAGGCTTATTTTAACGCAAAAGAAGGCCGGCCGCTTTCACCGCCCCTCGAGAGGGGGTTTTAAGGGCCTGCGCCGCTCAGGCCGCCGAGGTATCCGCCAGGTGCCTGACCAGCAGCCTGGCCGCGGCCGACAGGCCCGCTTCGTCGCGAAAGCAGATGGCGAAACGGCGCCTGGCCCAGGCATCGGTCAGCGGCAGCACGCGCAGGCCGTAGGTGCTTGCATAGGGCTCGGCGACCTCGCGCGGCACCACGCTGATGGCCAGGTTGGCGCGCACCACGCGCAGCGCCGCCTCAAAGTTGGAGACGATGACGCGATGCACCACGACCCTGCCCTTCAGCGCGGCCGCGCGCTGCAGCAGCACCTGCAATGCCGAGGTGGTCATGGCGGTAACCACAGGATTGCAGGCCCGAGAGGTCGGCCGCGTCCCAGCAGATGCCGACGGAGGCCACGCCCTCCTTGATGCCGCTTATCACCTCGGGGCTGACGCGCTCTTCCATGGTGACGCGGATGTCGTGGTGCGCCTGGACCTGCAAAAAAGCCGCCACGTCGTCGGCCAGCGATTCGGCCATGACGGACGCCGTGGCTAGGATGCGCACTTGGCCGCGCACGCCCAGCGCATAAGCACCCATGTCGCGCTCGATCTGGTCGGCGCTGGCTAGAATGGCGCGCGCGTGCTCCAGCAGGCTCTCGCCGGCCGGTGTGGGCTCCACGCCGTGGCGGCGGCGCAGCAGCAGCGGCGTGCCGACCGTGTCCTCAAGCTGGGCCAGCCGCTTGCTGATGGCCGAGCCGACGATGTTGGCCTGCTCAGCCGCGCGGGCGATGCTGCGGGCGTCGCACACGGCGGCAAAGAGGCGCAGAGTGGTCATGTCGAGGTCTCTCATGCCTTGTCTCCTGATGATGTTTGTGGTGTTTGTGGTGGCCAGATATTCCCAACAGGAACACCATTGATTCCAAAAATGCCAAACCAAACGTTTCGGGAAATTCTAAACTGAGGCACCGAGCCAGAACCCCTGCAGAACCCCTGAATTCTTCGGAGACAAGCCCCCGTGAATACCGCACCCACCCTGCCCCAGCGCGTCAGCATCCGCGAAGTCGGCCTGCGCGACGGCCTGCAAAGCATTGCCGCCGTCATGCCCACCGCCCACAAACTGCAGTGGATCCAGCAGGCCTACGACGCCGGCCAGCGCGAGATCGAGGTCGGCTCTTTTGTGCCCGCGCGGCTGCTGCCGCRACTGGCCGACACCGCCGAGCTGGTGGCTTTTGCGAAAACGCTGCCCGGCCTCACGACCTCGGTGCTGGTGCCCAACCTCAAGGGCGCCGAACGCGCCATCGAATCCGGCGCGCACCTGATGCTGCTGCCGATCTCGGCCAGCCACGCCCACAGCCTGGCCAACCTGCGCAAGACGCCCGATGAGGTGGTTGCGGAGATCGCCCGGATACGCGACCTGCGCGATGCCTCGGGCAGCGCCATCCGTATCGAAGTGGGCTTCAGCACCGCTTTCGGCTGCACGCTGCAAGGCCGCGTCGAACCCGCCGAGGTGCTGCGGCTGCTGCAAGCGGTGCTGGACGCCGGCGCCGACTGCGTGGGCCTGGCCGACACCGTGGGCTACGCCGACCCGGAAATGGTCCGCGCCTTGTTCGGGCAGGCCCTCCTTGTCGCCGGCGAGCGGCTCAACTGCGGCCACTTTCATGACACGCGCGGCATGGGCATCGCCAATGTCTATGCGGCCCTGCAAGCCGGTATCACGCGCTTCGACGCCTGCCTGGCCGGCATAGGCGGCTGCCCGCACGCGCCCGGCGCCAGCGGCAACGTGGCCAGCGAAGACCTGGCCTATATGTTCGCGAGCATGGGCATTAAAACCGGCATTGACTTCGACAAGCTGATGGCCTTGCGCGGCCAGGTCGCGGGCTGGCTTGAAGGCGAAAGCCTGCACGGCACGCTGTGGCGCGCGGGCCTGCCCAAAACCATGCGGCCGGCTGAAAGGGCCGCCGCCACGGCCTAAACTCATCGCTTGCCCATCCGGCCGGCGCCTTGTTTTTCTCACCTGAACACCGCATGCAAAACACCGCTTCCTCCACCCCACCCCAGCCGCTGGCCGGCCTGCGCGTCGTGGAGTTCACCCACATGGTCATGGGGCCGACCTGCGGCATGGTGCTCGCCGACATGGGCGCCGAGGTCATCAAGGTCGAGCCTATTGACGGCGACCGCACGCGCCGCCTGCTGGGCGCCGGCTCCGGCTTTTTCCCGCTGTTCAACCGCAACAAAAAAAGCATAGGCATTGACCTGCACAGCCCGGTGGGCGCCGAGGTGGCGCGCAAACTCTGCGCCAGCGCCGACGTGGTGGCCGAGAACTTCAAACCCGGCACCATGGCGAAATACGGCCTGGACTACACCGCGTTGAACGCCGTCAACCCGCGCGTCATCTACGTCAGCCACAAAGGCTTTTTACCCGGCCCGTATGACCACCGCACCGCGCTGGATGAAGTCGTGCAGATGATGGGCGGCCTCGCCTACATGACCGGCCGGCCCGGCGACCCGCTGCGCGCCGGAACCAGCGTCAACGACATCATGGGCGGCCTGTTTGGCGCGATTGGCGCGCTGGGCGCGCTGATCCAGCGCGGCATCAGCGGCAAGGGCATGGAAGTGCAGTCCGCGCTGTATGAAAACAATGTCTTCCTGATGGGCCAGCACATGCTGCAGTACGCCATGACGGGTAAACACCCCGCCCCCATGCCGGCGCGCGAAAACCCCTGGGCGGTGTACGACGTCTTCACGGTCCGGGACGGCGAGCAGATCTTCCTGGCCGCCGTCAGCGATGCGCAGTGGCAGACCTTTTGCACCGTGCTGGGCTTCGACGACCTGAAAGCCGATGCCGCGCTGGCCACCAACAACCAGCGCGTGGTGCTGCGCCCGGCCCTGTTGAAAGACCTCACCGCACGGCTGGCCACACGCAGCGCGGCCGAGCTGTCGGCCGTGATGGAAGAAGCCGGCCTGCCGTTTGCGCCCATCCGCAGGCCCGAAGACCTGTTCGATGATGAGCATTTGCTGGCCACCGGCGGCCTGGCCGATGTGCGCCTGCCCGACGGCCCGAAAGCCGGGCAGACGGTCAAGACCACGCTGTTCCCCATCACCCTGCAGGGCCAGCGGCTGGGGGTTCGCCTGCACCCGCCTACGCTGGGAGAGCACACGCGCGAGTTGCTGGCCGGGCTGGGTTACGGCGCCGCTGAAGTGGATGACCTGCACCGGCAGGCTGCAGTGAGTTGAACCTGCCGGCCGATTTGCGCGACTTACGACAACGAAGGAGACAAAATGACCCAACAGATGATCCGCGATACCTCGGCCTTGAGCCATAAATCCGCGACCCGGCGCCAGGCCCTCTGGGGGCTGGGCGCCCTTTTCGTCGGCGGTACCTTCCTGGCTTCGCCGCGAAGCTTGCTGGCCCAGACCACCGACAAAGTGCTGCGCTTCATCCTGCCGGTGGGCGCGGGCTCGGGCGTGGACACCATCGTCCGCGCGGCGAGTGTTGCGCTGGGCAAGACGCTGGGCCATCCGGTGGTGATTGAAAACCAGCCCGGCGCGGGCGGCATTGTCGGCACCTCGGCGCTGGTCAAATCCGCGCCTGACGGCATGACGCTGAGCGTGGTGTCCAACAACCACGTGATCTACCCCAGCGTCTACAAGTCGCTGCCGTTTGACCCGATCAACGACATCACCCCGATCACCGTGATCGGCACCACGCCCATGGTGCTGGTGGTCAACCCCGCCAAACTGCCGGCCGCCAATGTGAGGGAACTGGTCGCGCTGCTCAAGGCCAAACCCGATGCCTACAACTACGCCTCGTCCGGCAACGGCACCATCCTGCACCTGGCCGCGCAGATGTTTCTCGACGAAGCCCAGGTCAAGGCCAAACACATTCCCTACAAGGGCGTGGGTCCCATGGTGGCCGACATGATCGGCGGGCAGGTGGACATGGGCGTGCTGGCGCTCCCCGCCGTGCAGGCGCACCTGAAAAGCGGCGCCCTGCGCGCCATCGGTGTCGGCGGAAGCAGTCGCTCGGCAGCGGCACCCGAGATCCCGACCATTGCGGAACAGGGCTTACCCAACTACAACATGGAAGGCTGGTTCGCGGTGATCGGCCCTGCGAAGCTGCCCGCGGCCGATGTCAAGCGCATCCAGGCCGCGGTGGCAGCGGCCTATGCCACGCCCGAGGTGAAGGAAGCCATGCTAAAGCAGGGCAACACCATCAACCCCGGCAGCCCGGAAGTCGCAGCGCAGTACTTTCGCAGCGAACTGGTGAAGTATGCGCAACTGGTGAAAAAGGCGGGCGTCGAACTGCAGTAAGGCCTGCGCGCGGCTGCCCTCTCACCTCTTTCGGCAACGCCAACCTGGCCGAGCAAACTTGCAATCGCTATATTTTTATAGCTGCTTATAGGCAAGCAGAAACGCGTCGGAAGCCACCTGATCGGCCAGAGCCCTCAAGTTCGCAGCCGAGGCAGACCCCAAAACGAGCTCCACCTGGTCGTTGACTGCTGCCCAATGCACTATGCCTTCTGACAGCCTTGCCTTGCCAAGCGAAGTGAGAACGCTGTGTTTGGTCCGGCGGTCCTGGGCGTCCTGGCGCAACTCCACAATTCCGTCGCGCACCAGAGGCCTTAGCGCATGGGTCAGCGCGGAAAGTTGAATGGCGAGCAGGGCTGCCAGCTCCTGTAGCGTCGGTCCTTGTTGATCGGCGCCCGTGAGCCTGTGTATTCCGGCGATGAGCGCGAGTTGCGTGGCTTTGAGGCCCAACGGCGCCAGCGCTTCGTCATACAGCTGCTCAAGCCTGCGAGTCGCGAGCCGCAGTGGCGTGACCGTGCAGGCCCGTCCACCCAGGATGTCCAGCTCATCTGCGGCGGAGCTATCCGGGCTACTTTTCGTATCAACGACGCTTGTGGTAATTCCCATACTAGAAAAATGGTTGAGTACTAGACCATTGATGGATTTCATGCAATCAATCATACATTTGAGCCCTCAACCTTTTAGTTGAGTACTCAATTTTATTGGAAAACCATCAATGACAAATCCCAACTCCAAGAAAGTCGCTCTTGTCACAGGGGCTTCCTCCGGCATCGGAGCCGTCTATGCGGACCGCCTCGCCGCGCGTGGATACGATCTTATTCTCGTCGCCCGGCGCGCTGACCGCCTGGAAGCGCTCTGCGCACAGGTCTCAAAAGCGCACGGTATCAAGGCCGAACCTATCGTGGCCGACCTGACCAAAGACGAGGATCTGGCGCGGATCGAGACGATCCTGTCCACCCGTGCCGATGTGCGCGTCCTGGTGAACAATGCCGGTCTTGCGCGGCTGGGGCCCATGGTCTGCAGGACGAGCTGGCCGGCACCGGGGTGAAGGTTCAGCTGGTCCTGCCGGCATCGACAGCCACCGAGATCTGGGATCTGTCCGGCGTCCCGCTGGCGGCCCTCAACAAGGAGACCTTGATGACGACCGAGCACATGGTCGATGCGGCGCTCGCGGGCTTGGACCAGGGCGAAACGATCACGTGGCCCTCAGTCGCCGATGCAACGCTGTGGGAGAAATACGATGCGGCCCGCGCCGAACTGTTCGCGGGCACCCAAGCCGGAGCGCCGGCCCCTCGTTACAAGATCGGTTGACTCCAGCCAGCTGACCGTTGCTGCTCTTCCATTTCTATCCCCTTCTCGATTTCCCCAAGGACAGCCCATGCTTTTCGATGCATTTCCCCTGCGCGCGATCCCGCTCAAAAACCGTGCCGTGATGTCACCGCTGACGCGCAGCCGCGCGGTCGACAACAACACGCCCAACAGCCTGATGGCCACCTACTACGCCCAGCGTGCAAGCGCCGGCCTCATCATCACGGAAGGAACTTCACCCTCACCCAACGGCTTGGGCTACGCACGAATCCCGGGGCTGTTCAATGACGCGCAAGTGCAAGGCTGGAAGCTGGTGACCGACGCCGTCCATGCCAAGGGCGGCAAGATCGTCGTGCAGCTGATGCATACCGGCCGCGTAACCCACCAGGCCAATCTGCCGGCCGGCGCCGAAGTGGTCGGACCTTCACCCGAGACCTGCCCCGGCGAGATGTGGACCGATACGCAAGGCAGCCAGCCGCACTCGCCGCCGCGCGCCATGACCGAGGCCGACATCCAGGCCGTGATCGGCGAGTACACAAGGGCCGCGCGCCTTGCCATCCAGGCCGGCTTTGACGGCATTGAGTTGCACGCGGCCAACGGTTACCTGCTTGAGCAATTCCTGAACGCCAACGTCAATCGCCGCACCGATGGCTACGGCGGCACGGCCGAAGCGCGCAACCGGCTGGTACTGGAGGTCGCCCGTTCTGTCGTGAAGGAAATCGGCGCCGAGCGGATCGGCATCCGCTTGTCGCCTCACGGCGTGGTCAATAGCACCGGTACATTCGAAGGCGTGGACGAACAGTACCTCGCGCTGGTGAAGCAACTCTCCGGACTCGGCCTCATGTACGTTCATGTCCTGGACCATTCAGCCATGGGCGCCCCGCCTGTCCCGGCAAAGCTGAAGGCCGACTTGAGAACTGCGTTCGACGGCCCCTTTATCCTTGCCGGCGGACAGGACAAAGCCAGCGCACAACAGGCACTGAGCGACGGCCGTGCGGACCTGATCGCCATAGGCAGGCCCTTCATCGCCAACCCCGACCTGGTCGAGCGCTGGCGCCAGGACGCGCCCTTGAACGCGCCTGCCCCGGACACGTTCTACACGCCCGGTGCGAAGGGCTACACGGACTATCCGACGCTCGCGGCTTGAGCATCAGACATCCCCAGTCAGCACCGCCAGGCAGGGAGGCCTTGCCTCCCGCATGCCTGCGCGGCTTGCCTACAGCTTGGCGATGGACACCTCGGTCGACTTGACGAGCGCCACGACTTCGCTACCCACAGCCAGCTCCAGCTGGTCGACCGAGCGCGTGGTGATCACCGAGGTCACGATGCCCCAGGGCGTTTCAACATCGATTTCGGACACGACGTCGCCGCGGATGATTTCCTTGACCTTGCCGCGGAACTGGTTGCGGACGTTGATGGCTTGGATGGACATAAAGGTTCTCCTGGAACTGGGTTGAAAAATCGTTGAATGGGTAAAAACTCAGACGGCCCAGCGCACGCCGTGCACCGGCGTGCTGGGCCACAGCGGCTCGCTCGGTGAAATCGCCTCGCCGGGCTGTTGCAGCACGCGGTCCAGGATCTTTTTCTCGATCTGGCCGAACAGCGGGTTGCTGCGCTCGCGCGGCCTGGCGATGCGCACGCGCTCGTCCAGCGCGATGCGGCCGTCCTCGATCAGGATCACGCGGTCGGCCAGCGCCACGGCTTCCTGCACGTCGTGCGTGACCAGCAAAGCGGTGAAGCCGTTGCGCTGCCACAGGCCTTCGATGAGCTGGTGCATTTCGATGCGGGTCAGCGCGTCCAGCGCGCCCAGCGGTTCATCGAGCAGCAGCAGGCGCGGGTTGTGCACCAGGGCCCGGGCCAGCGACACACGCTGGCGCTGCCCGCCCGAGAGGCGCGCCGGCCAGTCGGGCTGGCGGTCGCCCAGGCCCACCTGGGCCAGCACGTCGGCCGCGGCCGCATGGCCGTCGGCCGGCAAACCCAGCGCCACGTTGTCGATCACGCGGCGCCAGGGCAGCAGGCGCGAATCCTGGAACATGATGCGGGTGTCTTCGCGCAGGCCGGTCACGTCCTGGCCGTCCAGGCGGATGCTGCCTTGCGGCGTTTGCCATAGCGTTTGGACAGGCCGCGTATTTCAAGGCGCACGCCGCGGTCTTGCGATGAAAGCGATGCTTGCGGCGGCAGCGTGTCAGGCGCTGTGATGGCGCGCCCGGATTCCGCCGAGAGGTAGGCCTGGGAAGATTCAAAAGAGACTTGGGGATGCAGCATGGTGTTTCCTCAGCCGGTTCAGGCTGCAACCGATTGGTAACCGGGGTGCCAGCGCAGCCAGTAGCGCTCCAGCCCGCGGGCGAAGACGTCGGCCAGCTTGCCCAGCAAGGCATAGAGCAGGATGCCGACCAGCACGATGTCGGTCTGCAGGAATTCGCGGGCGTTCATGGTCAGGTAGCCGATGCCGGCCTGCGCCGAGATGGTTTCGGCCACGATCAAAATCACCCACATCAGGCCCAGCGAAAAGCGCAGGCCCACGAGGATGGACGAGAGTGCGCCCGGCAGGATGACCTCGCGGTACAGCTGCCAGCGCGACAGGCCGTAAGTTCGGCCCATCTCGATCAGCCCGGGGTCCACATTGCGTATGCCGTGGAAGGTGTTGATATAGATCGGGAAGAACACCGAGACCGCGATCAGGAAGAGCTTGGCGGTCTCGTCGATGCCGAACCACAGGATCACCAGCGGGATCAGCGCCAGCGCGGGGATGTTGCGCACCATCTGGATGGTCGAATCGAGCAAAGTTTCAAAAAACTTCACGGAGCCGGTCAGCAGGCCGAAGGCCAGGCCCAGCCCGCCGCCTATGGCCAGGCCCGCGAGCGCCCGGCCCGCGCTGACCTTCACATGCGTCCACAACTCGCCGGAGGCCGACAGCGTCCAGGCGGCCTTGAGGACCTCGGATGGTGCCGGCAGCACGCGCGTCGACAACCAGCCCAGCGAGGAAGCAATCTGCCACAAGGCCACCAGCCCGACCGGCACCACCCAGGGCAGCAGGCGCTGGCCGAGGTCGCGCAACACGGCGGCCCATTGAAAGCGCGGCAATACAAAACCCGAACCCAGCGGCAAAAAGCCCAGGCCGGGGGCGTCCACGGTGTCGGGCACCGGGGTCACCTGAAGTTCACGAAGGGAATCTGTCATGGCGAGGCTCCGGTTTCAGCTTTGCGAGACGCGCGGCAGGTAATCGTTGGCCACGACTTCGCCGAAGGGGCCGTTGAGCACGCGGCCCGGCAGCTTCTGGCGCAGCTTGCGCGGCAGCAGCGGGAAGACCAGCTCGGCGAAGCGGTAGGCTTCTTCGAGGTGCGGGTAGCCCGAGAACACAAAGGTGTCCAGGCCCAGCGCCGCGTATTCCTCGATGCGCGCGGCCACGGTTTTGGGGTCGCCGACGAGCGCGGTGCCGGCGCCGCCGCGCACCAGGCCCACGCCGGCCCAGAGGTTGGGGCTTATCTCGAGCTCTGCCCTGGTTCGTTTGCCACCGCCCGCATGCAGCGCGGCCATGCGGCGCTGGCCTTCGGAATCCATGCGAGAGAAGGCTGCCTGCGCACGGCCCACGGTGTCGTCGTCGAGCTTGCTGATCAGGCTTTCGGCGGCGCGCCAGGCTTCATCGTCGGTCTCGCGCACGATGACGTGCAGGCGTATGCCGAACTTGACCGTGCGGCCGTGCCTGGCCGCCCTCGCCTTCACGYCGGCGACTTTTTTGGAGACTTCGGCGGGCGGCTCGCCCCAGGTCAGGTAGGTATCCACCTGCTCGGCGGCCAACTCATGGGCTGGAGCGGAGGATCCGCCGAAGTACACCGGAGGATGCGGTTTTTGCAGCGGCGGGTACAGCAGCTTGGCGCCTTTGACGCTCAGGTGTTCGCCCTGGAAGTCATAACTTTCGCCGGCATGGCTGCGCGCGAGGATCTCGCGCCAGATACGGATGAATTCGGCCGACTGTTCGTAGCGCTGGGCGTGGTCCAGGTAGACGCCGTCGCCTTCGAGTTCGGCCTGGTCGCCGCCGGTGACGAGGTTGATCAGCAGGCGCCCGCCCGAGAGCCGGTCAAAAGTGGCGGCCATGCGCGCGGCCAGGCTGGGCTGGTGC
>NZ_JBFUBY010000278.1:0-9100 GCF_056405515.1 Polaromonas sp. P1_G2 | reverse complement strand
GACCCCGCCGGAGTCGAGCACCGCAGGTTGCCCGAAGCGGAGCGTAGGGACCCAGACTGCGGGTCGCCTTTCTTTTGCTTACTTTTCTTTGGCGAAGCAAAGAAAAGTGAGTTGCTGCCGGCAACCCCGGCCAGCCACCCTCAGCAGAGCGCGCTCCAATCAGAACCCCTCCGGCAAGAGTAAGGAACCCATATGCTCATAGCCAAAAACATCAACCAATACTACGGCGGCTCCCACATCCTCAGAGACGTGAGCCTGGACGCCCACCTGGGCAAGGTAACAGTCCTCCTGGGCCGCAACGGCGTAGGCAAAACAACGCTCCTGAAATCCTTAATGGGCCTCGTTCCGATCAAAACCGGAACAATCGACTTCGACGGCAAACAAATCCAATCCAGCACCCCCTATGAACGGGCAAGAGCAGGGATAGGCTTCGTCCCCCAAGGCCGCGAAATCTTCGCCCGCCTCACGGTAGAAGAGAACCTCCGCATGGGCCTGGCCTACAAGAGCGCGTCGACCCCCATCCCGGCCGAACTCTATGAACTGTTCCCGGTACTCAAGCAGATGCTGAACCGCCGCGGCGGCGACCTGTCGGGCGGGCAGCAGCAGCAACTGGCCATTGCACGCGCGCTGGCGGCCAAGCCCAAGCTGCTGATCCTGGACGAACCAACCGAGGGCATACAGCCCAGCATCATCAAGGACATAGGCCGCGTGATCCGCATGCTGGCGGACCGGGGCGACATGGCCATCCTGCTGGTGGAGCAGTACTACGACTTCGCGCAGGAACTGRCCGACGACTACCTGGTGATGGAGCGCGGCGAGTTCATCGCGCGCGGGCAGGGCAAGGACATGGAARCCAACGGCGTGCGGCAGCTGGTGGCGATCTAGCGCTTTGCCTGCCGGCGCCGAATCAAAGCCCTGCTTCTGCCGGGCTTTTTTATGACTGCGGGCGCGCCGGGATTCGCTCCCCGGGCGCGAACGTAGAATCGCAGCGGTCGCCGAATTGGCTGCCGCGGGATCCACCCCTGCGGGCGCGACAAGCCGGCTCTGAAAAACAATCAATAAAAAGGTACGCGCCGATGGCTTTGCTGGCCTTGGACAACTGGCTGATCCGGGAGAAAACGCACGCGGGGTTGTCGGGATTTCGCCGCTTCCTGGTGGAGTTCGGCTGCTTCGGCCTCAAGGAGGCGAGGGCCTGCCTGTTTGCCGGGCTGTTTTTTGCGGCGGTGTTCCTGGTGCCGCGCGCCGGTGTGGCGGGTATTCCGCGCTATGACCTGCTGCTGGTGATCGCGCTGCTGATCCAGGGCTGGATGGTGCTGGCCAGACTGGAAACGCTGGACGAACTCAAAGCCATCTGCCTCTTTCACGTGGTGGGGTTCGCGCTGGAGGTCTTCAAGACCTCGGGATCCATCCAGTCCTGGAGCTACCCGGACTTTGCCTATACCAAGCTGTTCGGCGTGCCGCTGTTTTCGGGCTTTATGTATGCGGCGGTGGGCAGCTACATCATCCAGGCATGGCGCCTGTTCGACCTGCGCATCCGGCATCACCCGCCTCACTGGATGGCCGTGGTGATCGCGGTGCTGGTGTATGSCAATTTTTTCACGCACCATTTCTGGGGCGACTACCGCTGGTACATCGCGGCTTGCCTGGCGGGCTTGTACGCGAGGTCTTCGGTGATCTTCCGGCCCTATGACCGGGATCGCAGCATGCCCTTGCTGCTGGGATTTTTGCTGATCGGGTTTTTTATCTGGGTGGCGGAGAACATCAGCACCTTCTTCAGCCTGTGGCACTACCCCAACCAGCTCGGCGCCTGGTCCCTCGTGCATGTGGGCAAATGGAGTTCCTGGTCGCTGCTGGTGGTGATGACCTTCACCATCGTGGCCAACCTCAAGCATGTGAAGGCGCGCATCCATGTGCCTGACTGACGCGGGGGCCCCTGCATGAAGCTGCGTTTTGACCGCGAGGCGGCACTGTGGGCCGTGTTCATCTTCATCATTGAAGTGCTGATCGCGACCGTGTGGTCGCACCACCCCTGGCTGCGGGGTTTTGTCGGCGACGTGCTGGCGGTGGTGTGGGTGTACTTTCTGTTCAAGACAGTGATCAAGGCCAACACTGCCGGCCTGGCGCTGGCCGCGTTTGGGGTGGGCTGCGGGGTCGAGCTTGCCCAGTATGTGGCGGCCGTGAACGGCTGGCATGTCGAGAACCGGGTGCTGCGGATTGTGCTGGGCTCGGTGGCCGACTGGATGGACGTGCTGGCGTATGCCTGTGGATTTGTTTTGGTGTTGGCGCTGGAGTTCCTTCTGGTGCGGTTCCGCTCTTTTCTTTCTCTCTTCCTTTTGAAGAGGGCGTAAATGCATGGCGGCGCAACAACACCCAGGATTTTTTAAGCGGCTTTTCGGTTAGGATGTTTTCGGGCCGGCCCCATTGCCGGCCACGTCGCTCGGACGGTTCCGGGCGCTCACGTGAAAGTCTCCTTCTATGTCTGCTTCTCCAGGCAAGCGCCGATTCGCGCGCATTGACCGCCTTCCCCCTTACGTCTTCAACATCACGGCCGAGCTGAAACTCGCGGCGCGCCGGCGCGGCGAGGACATCATCGACATGAGCATGGGCAACCCCGACGGCGCCACACCGGCGCACATCGTGTCCAAACTCGTGGAGGTGGCCCAGCGCCCCGACACCCACGGTTATTCGGCCAGCAAAGGCATCCCACGGCTGCGGCGCGCCATCGCGCACTGGTACCAGAGCCGCTATCAGGTGGCCATAGACCCGGACAGCGAGGCCATCGTGACCATAGGCTCCAAGGAGGGCCTGGCCCATTTGATGCTGGCCACGCTGGACCGCGGCGACACCGTGCTGGTGCCGGACCCGAGCTACCCCATCCACATCTACGGCGCGGTGATCGCGGGCGCCGACATACGCTCGGTGCCGCTGACGCCGGACACGGATTTTTTTGCCGAGCTGGAAAAAGCCATACGCGGCAGCTACCCCAAGCCCAAGATGATGGTGCTGGGCTTCCCCTCGAACCCGACGGCCCAGTGCGTGGAGCTGGAGTTTTTCGAGAAGGTCATCGCGCTGGCGCGCAAGCACGACATCTTCGTCGTGCACGATTTAGCCTATGCCGACATCGTGTTCGACGGCTGGAAAGCGCCGTCCATCATGCAGGTGCCGGGCGCCAAGGACATCGCGGTGGAGTTCTTCACCCTGTCCAAGAGCTACAACATGGCCGGCTGGCGCGTCGGTTTCATGGTCGGCAACCCCGACCTGGTGGCGGCGCTGGCCCGCATCAAGAGCTACCACGACTACGGCACCTTCACGCCGCTGCAGGTGGCCGCGATCGCCGCGCTGGAAGGCGACCAGCAATGCGTGAAAGACATCGCCGCGCAATACCAGGCCAGGCGCGACGTGCTCTACAAAGGCCTGATCGAAGCCGGCTGGCCGGTGGATTGCCCCAAAGCCTCGATGTACATCTGGGCGCGGATCCCGGAGGCCTATCGCAAGCTTGGCTCGCTGGAGTTTGCCAAGCAGCTGCTCGACAAGGCCAAGGTTTGTGTGTCGCCGGGGATTGGCTTTGGCGATCACGGGGATGACTATGTTCGGTTTGCTTTGATTGAGAATGAGGCGCGGATTCGGCAGGCTGTTAGGGGGATTAAGGCTATGTTTAAGGCTGATGGAGTTCGGTAGTCTTTGCCGGTCTTGCTCCGGCGGGGCGCTCGCTGCGGAGGGTTGCTGGCCGGGGTCGCCCGGCGGCGACTCACTTTTCTTTGCTTCGCCAAAGAAAAGTAAGCAAAAGAAAGGCGACCCGCAGTCTGGGTCCCTACGCTTCGCTTCGGGCAACCTGCGGTGCTACAAGGACTCGCCAAGGCGAGTCCTTGTGGTTTTCAGTATTTGGATTTGGTATTCCTTCCCCACCCCTTGTGGATGCGCCGAGGAGCGGAGGTCCAGACGGATCAGGGATCGCGTTGTTTGAGCCGAAGGCGAGTTTAGCGAGACCCCGTCTGGACCGAGCACCGCAGGTTGCCCGTAGCGAAGCGGAGGGACGCGGCAACCAGGGTCGCCTTTTCTTTTGCTTACTTTTMTTTTGGCGAAGCAAAAGAAAAGTGAGTAGCCGCCGGGCTACCCCCGGCCAGCAACCCTCAGCAGAGAACGCGCAAGCCGGAGCAAGAACCGGCCTAAAGACCCACTCCCCAACAGCATTGCGGCCCACAAAAGAAGTGGGCCGCATTGCGGCCCACCTTTGCTTCTGCTTCATCCGGGGTTTTCATCAAACCCCGGCGGAGCGAGTGGCAACTGTTATTGCGATGGCGCGGCGGCGGGCGCCGGGATCACCACAATGTTGTCGGTTGAGGTCTGCGGCTGTACGCGCACGTTGGTGGCGCCGGCCGGGACGACGACGGTCTCTACCTGGCGGACCACACCGCCGCTGGCGACGCTGCCGTCCGCTTTGCCGTAGCCGACGATGCGGGCCTGGCAGGCGATCAGGTCTTCGCCCTTGAAGACGTCGCAGCGTTTGAGCGCGTTGGCGGAGAACTGGCCGTTGGCGTTGTCAACCTTGCCGGCGCGTTTGGCAGCGTTGGCGTTACGGACTTCGGTCATGCAGGTTTCACGGTCCTGCTGCGTGCGCCCGGTCAGGCAGGCGTTCATCTCGCTCTTGGCATCGCCGGTGGCGTCGATGCCTGTGGTGCCGGAAGCGATTTGTGCCGTGGCGCCCAGGGAGAGCAGGGCGGCGACACCAAAGATGGCGGCGCTTTGGGCCAAGCGGAAATTCCGGGATGAAATCATGGTCAAACTCCTTGATCGAACTCGACGGATGTCGATGAATGGAGTCTGGGCCGGGCCCGGCCGGGGCCGTGAAAGGAAAAGCTCCGGGCCGTCCGTGCCCTATGCCCATTCCCATGTAGGACGGGTCTCTCATAGGGCGCACATCCGCCCCAGGGGTGCGGATTTGATGCTTTTGATGTTTATATATACAGCCCGGCTTGTTCGACCTTCAACCTTCGACGGGCGCGGCGCTTCAGGTCGACCAGAGCCTTGGTGTCGACGGCGCCAGTTGCCACATCTCCTTGCGCCAGGCCTGCCACACCTGCCTGAGCAAGGCCATGGCGGGTTCGACCACCGGCGAAAGCACGCGCACCACAACGACCTGCGCGTCGGGGCTGGTGGCACCGGCGCTGGAAGCCAGGGAGTGGGCCTGCAGGACTTCGCGCGCGCAGTCCAGCGCGAGTTCACGGCGTTTGCGCTCAAGCTTGCTGCCGGCCACAAAAAACAGCGTGGCCATGCAGCGCCGGCCGGCCAGGCCGACGGGGCTGTCCATCAGCAGTTTGTCGTTCGCGTCCAGCCGCGCGCGCTCCAGCCAGACGCCGGGCAGCTCGATGTGCTGGCGAAAGCTGCCGTTTTCAAAGGGCTGGCCGGCGGCGGGCAGGCCCAGCGCGGTGACGTCCCAGCCCATGAGTTCGGCGCCGGGCGCGAGCGCCATCGTCAGGCGGTTCTCGGCGAGGCAGCCGCTGTAGCAGATGGCTTCAAGCGGCAGCCATTCCATGCGCGCACCGGCGGCCAGCGTGWGCCGGGTGTTTTGCAGCGCGGGCTCGCCGGTGGAGCGGTAAAAACGCGTGGCGCCGGGGGTGGTGATGAGGCCGTGCGTGCCGGGCGCGGCGCTGAAGGCCAGCTCCAGCGTGTCGCCGCCGACCAGGCCGCCGGGCGGGTGCACGATGACGTTGTGGCAGATCGCGTCGCCTTCGGGGTACAGGCTTTGCAGTATGCGCAGCGGCCCGCTGTGGCGGAAGTGGGCAAGTGTCTTGCCGGCCTGGTGCGTGTAGTCGAGTGCGAGCGTCGCGTTCCAGGTCATGGGCGAAGTTTAACGTGCGTAAGCGCCGCTGGTATATTTCGTGCTTCCCCAAAGGGTGGTGCGCAAGCTGGTTCCGGTCCAGCCATCGCCCATTCGTTGATACGCCTGACAAGAAACACAAACAATATGGCCACCTCCGCCCTTGACCACTTCATCTCCAGCGCCGTCGAGCAGACGCAGCGCCGCATGGATCCCGCCGACTGTGTGCTGGCGCTCGCGCCGCGGATGCTGGAGCTGATAGACCAGGCCGCGACTTCCTGGAGCCGCAGCACTACCGCAGCGACCCGGACCATTACGCCCGCAACCTGGTCTACAGCGCGCCCGATGCCAGCCTGTCCCTCTACACCCTGGTCTGGTCGCCCGGCCAGTGGACGCCGGTGCACGACCACGGAAGCTGGGGCGTGGTCGGTGTGCTCGAAGGCGTGCTGGAGGAACGGAGTTATGTGCGCCTGTCAGTGGACCGCAACACCGATGAGGGCATCAACCTTGTGCGTGGTGGCGTCATCCTTCTGGGGCGCGGCGCGGTGACCAGCTTTGTGCCGAATCCCGACCACATCCATGTGACTGGTGTTCCCCTGGAGCGCCCTCGGGCGGTGAGTTTGCATCTTTATGGGCGGATGATGAGTAGCTTCAATACTTATGATGTTTCGGCTGGGACTCGGAAGAGGGTTAGTCTGGAGCATAACGAGAGCTAAGGCTTCTTTGGCCAGGTCTTGCGCCGGCTGCGCGCTCCCTTTCCTCCGTGCTCTTTGCTGAGGGTTGCTGGCCGGGGTCGCCCGGCGGCGAGGCACTTTTCTTTGCTTCGCCAAAGAAAAGTACCCAAAAGAAAGGCGACCCGCAGTCTGGGTCCCTACGCTTCGCTGCGGGCAACCTGCGGTGCTCGACTACGGCGGGGTCTCGCTAAACTCGCTACGCTGCGCTTCGCTCARACAACGCGATCCCTGATCCGCCTACGTCTGCGCTCCTCGGCCCAGCCAGGACGGGGCAATCGGGAGCGGGAACMGAAGACAGAAGAAATCCAAAGAGACAAAGAGATAAATGCAAACAAGGACTCGCCACGGCGAGTCCTTGTGTCTTCAGGTATTCGGTATTGGTATTCCATCCCCACCCCTTGTGGATGCGCCGAGGAGCGCAGGGCCAGACGGATCAGGGATCGCGTTGTYTGAGCGAAGCGAGTTTAGCGAGACCCCGTCTGGACCGAGCACCGCAGGTTGCCCGTAGCGCAGCGAAGGGACGCAGCAACCAGGGTCGCCTTTTCTTTTGCTTACTTTTCTTTTGGCGAAGCAAAAGAAAAGTGAGTAGCCGCCGGGCTACCCCCGGCCAGCAAGATCAAGAGAAGGACGCCCCGCCGGAGCAAGACCGGCCTCAATCCTCACTGCGCCACCTTCTCCTTAGCATCCTTCACCCGCGCAGCCAGGTGATCCAAAGCCTCCTGCACCTGGTCGACGAGCACCAGGCAAAGATCCCCTGGTGACAGCCGCTCAAGCGCAGTATCAATCGCCAAAAACTCCCCCCGTATCTCATCGATGCGTTGAGTGCGGCGAGCTTTGTGCTCGCCCTCCAGCCCCTGCCGCAGCAGGCCCATGACCTCACCGTCGGCACGGCCGCGCTGGGCGGCGTCCTGGTAGAGGATGACGTCGTCGAACGCGCCGCCCAGGATGATGGTCTGGTCGCGGATGTCGCTGTCGCGGCGGTCGCCGGCGCCGCTGATGACGACGCTGCGGCGCTGGCCGGGTGTGGCGGGCATGGCGTCGACGGCTGCCACCAGGGCGCGCATGGCGTCGGGGTTGTGGCCGTAGTCGGCGATGACGGTGGCGCCCTTGTAGTCCATGACGTTGAAACGGCCGGGCGCGTTGTGGGCGTCGTTGACGAAGCTGGCGAGGCCGCGCCTGATGGTGTCCCAGTTGAGGCCGGCGCCCCAGGCGGCGGCGACGGCGGCCATGACGTTCTCGACCTGGAAGCTGATGCTGCCGCCGCGGGTGACGGGCACGCCCTGCAGCGGGATGCGCTCGACCCAGGCGCCTTCGGCTGCCACCAGCATGGGGCCGTCGACGTAGACGGTGCGTTTGCCCTGGGCGCGGTGCGTGGCCATGAGCGGGTGGTGGCGGTCGGCGGCGAAGAAGATGATCTTGCCGGGGCAGGTGGCGGCCATGTCGGCGACGATGGGGTCGGCGGCATTGAGCACGGCATAGCCCGTGTTGGACACGTTCTGCACGATGACGCGCTTGAGCACGGCCAGGTCTTCGACGGTGGTGATGTAGTTCAGGCCGAGGTGGTCGCCGCTGCCGATGTTGGTGACGACGGCGACTTCGCAGCGGTCGAAGCCCAGGCCTTCGCGCAGCACGCCGCCGCGGGCGATCTCAAACACCGCCGCGTCGACGTCGGGGTGCATGAGCACGTTGCGCGCGCTCTTGGGGCCGCTGCAGTCGCCGCTGTCGGTCTGCCGGCCGTTGATGTAGACGCCGTCGGTGTTCGTCATGCCGGTGCGCAGGCCTTCGGCGGCCATCAGGTGGGCGATCAGGCGGGTGGTGGTGGTCTTGCCGTTGGTGCCGGTGACGGCGATGACGGGCACGCGGCCGTTGTCGCCGGCGGGGAAGAGCTCGTCGATCATGGCGGCGCCGACGGCGCGGCCCTTGCCGTAGGAGGGCGACAGGTGCATGCGCAGGCCGGGCGCGGCGTTGACTTCGACGACGCCGCCGTTTTGCGACTCGAGCGGGCGCAGCATGCTTTCGCAGACCACGTCGACACCGCAGATGTGAAGGCCGACCATCTGGGCGGCGGCCACGGCGCGCGCGGCGACCGAGGGGTGCACGTCGTCGGTGACGTCGGTGGCGGTGCCGCCGGTGCTGAGGTTGGCGTTGTTGCGCAGGATGACGCGCCGGCCCTTGGCGGGAATCGATTCGGGCGTGAGCTCCTGCACTTCGAGGCGCGCGACGGCGATGTCGTCAAAACGGATCTTGGTGAGCGAGGTGGCGTGGCCTTCGCCGCGCCGCGGGTCCTGGTTGACGATGTCGACCAGTTCGCGCACGGTGTGCAGGCCGTCGCCCACCACCTGCGGCGGCTCGCGGCGCGAGGCGGCGACCAGCTTGTTGCCGACCACCAGCAGGCGGAAGTCGCTGCCGGGCAGAAATTTCTCGACCATGACCTCGCCGTGTTCGGCGGCGGTCTTGTAGGCGATGTCCAGGTGCTCACGGGTGCTGATGTTGACGGTGACGCCTTTGCCTTGGTTGCCATCCTGCGGCTTGACGACCACGGGCAGGC
>NZ_JBFUBY010000277.1:4116-9412 GCF_056405515.1 Polaromonas sp. P1_G2 | reverse complement strand
GGCAAGGGAGGCGGCCATGGCGATCAGAATGCTCAGGAAGGCCTTGCTGATTCGAGTCACCTTCCAGAATTTTGCTGTGAGCGCTGCTGATTCCATGAATTCCCCCTGATACATTGGATATTGTTTTAATGACCAGCCTTTCGACGGAAACAGTATAWGTAGCCATCCAATCGCTTCAAGAGATATGAACCCTAGCCAGCCCCTCGTCCAGATCAGGGAAGCCACGCACGACGTCGTCATCGACATGATGTATGCGCGGCCCGACAACTTCACCGGCCAGGTGATCTACGGCCACACCTTCTGCTTTCTGCACCCCGAGGCCGAAGCCTGCCTGCGCCGCGCGGTGGCGGCGGCGCGCGGCTTCGGCTACAAGCTCAAGATTTTTGACGCCTTCCGCCCGCACGAGGCGCAGGAAGCGCTTTGGGCGGTGCTGCCGGTGCCGGGTTATGTGGCCGACCCGGCCAAGGGCTCCAACCACACGCGCGGCGTGGCGGTGGACCTGACCTTGCTGGATGCCGGCGGCAATGAGCTCGACATGGGCACGCCGGTCGACACCATGACGCCGGCCTCGCACCACTTCTACGCCGACCTGCCGGCCGCGGTACAGCTCAACCGCATGAAGCTGCTGACCATCATGCTGGAAGCCGGGTTTGTGCACCACCCCATGGAATGGTGGCACTACCAGTTGCCGGAAGCGAAAGAGTTCGAGCTGGTCAGCAGCGCGGTGTTTGCCGGTTGCCTGGACGCCGCCGCCTGAAGCCCGCAAGCCTAGGCTTGCGATGGCGGTCCCGTGGGCTTATCAGCCTGGGAGCTCTCATCCCCCTTTGCGATCTCGGCCCGCATCGTCGGCAGGAACTGCGGGTACTCGCGCTGCATGAAATCCACCAGCGCCTCGCGTACCTTGCAGCGCAGGTCCCAGTTGAGGCCGGAGTTGCCCGAGGTGAGCAGCAGGCGCAGTTGCATGCTGCGCTCGCCAGCCTCCACCACCTGCAAGAGGCACAGGCGCTTGTCCCATTCGGGCGCCGCTTCGCAGGCGCGGCGCGCGGCCTGGCGCAGCGGCTCCAGCGGCATGCGGTAGTCCACCCAGACGAACACTGTGCCTATGATCTGCGCGCTGTTGCGTGTCCAGTTCTGGAAGGGGTTTTCGATAAACCACTGCAGCGGGATGATCATGCGGCGCTCGTCCCAGATCTTGAGCACCACGTAAGTGCCGGTGATTTCCTCGACGCGGCCCCACTCGCCCTGCACGATGAGCACGTCGTCGATGCGCAGGGGCTGGGCCAGCGCGAGCTGCAGGCCGGCGATCAGGTTGCTGAACACCGGGCGGGCCGCGATACCGGCCACGATGCCGATCACGCCGGCCGAGGCCAGCAGACTGGCGCCCAGTTGGCGCGCGCCGGGGAAGGTCATCAACATCATCGACAGGCCCGTGACCAGCACCATGAAGCCGACGATGCGCGCGAGCAGCCGCGTCTGGGTGTGGATGCGGCGCGCGTTGAGATTGTCTTCCACCTCGACCGAATGCTGGCCTATGACGCCTTGCGCCACGCCGTCGACGGCGCGCAGCGCCAGCCAGGTGACGGTGGCCAGCAGCAGCAGGATGTTGCCGTGGCGCACTTGTGAAATCAGCGGCAGCGCGTCAGGCGCGGCCTGCCAGACACCCTGCAGCGCGATCAGCGGCAGCACAAAGCGCGTGGGCCGCCAGCTGCGGCGCGCCACCGCGCTGGAAATCGGCAGGTTGCGCGTGATGCGCCAAATCACCGCCGCGCCGACGCGGTGCACCACCAGGGCCAGCACCACGGCCACCACCGCCGAGAACAGCACGCGCCAGGCGGTGTCCTCCAGGAGATGAAGATCGCCGACATTCATCAGTGAACGGCTCCAGGCATGGCTGCAGGCTTCCCGATAACAGCTTCTCAGCCGGCCTTGCGCGGCCGCACCAGGGCGGCGGCGGTTTTGGCGTTGATGCGCGCGGTTTCGACGTCGGCATCAAAAACCAGCGCCACGCCCATGCGGCGTTTCACAAAACTCTCGGGCTTGCCGAAGAGGCGGATGTCGGAGTTGGGCACACGCAGCGCCTCGGCCACGCCGTCGAACACAATGCCCTCGGCATCGACACCGCCGTAGATCACGGCGCTGGCGCCCGGGCTCTTGAGCGCGGTGTTGACCGGCAGACCCAGAATGGCACGGGCATGCAGCTCAAATTCGTTCTGCCACTGGGTGCACATGGTGACCATGCCGGTGTCGTGCGGACGCGGGCTCACTTCGCTGAACCAGACATCCTCACCCTTGACGAACAGTTCGACGCCGAACAGGCCCTGGCCGCCCAGGTTGTCGGTCACGGCTTTGCAGATGTCGCGGCTTTTTTGCAGCGCGGCCGGTCGCATGGGGTGCGGCTGCCAGCTTTCGACATAGTCGCCGCTGACCTGGACATGGCCAATCGGCTCGCAGAAATGGGTTTCAATCTTGCCGTCGGCGCCCATGGCGCGCACTGTGAGCTGGGTGATCTCGTAGTCGAAGTCGATAAAACCCTCGACGATCACGCGGCCGTGGCTCACGCGGCCGCCGGCCATGGCGTAGTCCCAGGCTTTCTTCACGTCGGCCGGCCCGGCGATCTTGCTCTGGCCCTTGCCCGAGGAGCTCATCACCGGCTTGACGATGCAGGGGTATCCCGTGGTCGAATCAATCGCGGCCTGCAATTCCTCCAGCGAATCGCAGAACACATAGGGGCTGGTGGGCAGGCCCAGGGTTTCGGCGGCCAGGCGGCGTATGCCCTCGCGATCCATGGTCAGGCGCGCGGCACGGGCCGTGGGGATCACGCGCACCGTGCCGGCGGCTTCGAGTTCTTCGAGCATGGCGGTAGCGATGGCCTCGATCTCGGGCACGACCAGGTCGGGCTTTTCTTTTTCAATCAGGGCCTTGAGCTGGGCCGGGTCGCTCATGGTGATGGTGCGSGCRTGGTGCGCCACCTGCTGGCCCGGTGCGTTCTCGTAGCGGTCGGTGGCGATGGTCTCCACACCCAGGCGCTGCAGCGCGATCAGCACCTCCTTGCCCAGCTCGCCGGAGCCGAGCAGCATGACTTTGGTGGCATGGGGAGACAAAGGGGTTCCGAAGATGGTCATAAGCGCTGTTGTAAGAGTGGGGGAAGGAGGGGACGGCGGCCGCAAGGCCGGAAGGGCGCCGCCTGGGCTTACTTTACTGCACCGGCCCTGCGCGCCTGGGTAGGACGTTTGCCTCTTTGCCCTTGCGCAGCACCGGTCATTGCGATCAGATGATAATAATTCTCAACTAGACGCATCCGCCCTTGAAAGACATCATGTCCACCACACCCGCTTCCGTCACCCCCTCCCCCGAAGCCCCGCCGCGCAAACGCCGGCCGCCGCGCCGCGTGCAGGTCACGCGCGTGCAGACCTTGAGCCCGCTGATGCGCCGCATCACCTTGCAAGGCGCGGAGCTTGAAGGCTTTGAAGTCAACGACCCGGCTTCTTATATGAAGCTGATATTTCCCGAGCCCGGCCAGACAGAACCGGATCGCCCGCTRCCCGACGGACCGAGGCCGAAGTCCATGCGCACTTACACGCCGCTTGCCGTGCGCGCGGACCTGCACGAGGTCGACGTCGACTTTGTGCTGCACGGCGACGGCCCCGCATCCACCTGGGCCGCGCAGGCGCAGGTCGGCCAGGTGCTGTTTTTGATGGGGCCAGGCCCTGGCTACAAACTCGCGCTGGACGCGCCTGTGCACATGCTGATCGGCGACGACAGCGCCCTGCCCGCTTTTGAAACCATCCTGGCCGCCTTGCCCGCGAGTGCGCAGGCGCAGGTGCTGGTCGAAGTGGTCGATGCCGCCGAAGAGCGCCCGCTGAACAGCGCTGCGAAAGTGGAGGCCCGCTGGGTGGCGCGCGGGGCCGACAACACCCAGGCCGGCAGCGCACTGGAAGCGGCCTTGCGCCAAGCCGGTGCCCCCGCGGCCGACGCGCGCATCTATTTGGCTTGCGAAGCCGCGGCCATGCGTCGCTTACGCCAGTTGCTGATTGAAGAACTCGGCGTGGAGCGCAGCCGCATCGTGGGGCGTGGCTACTGGAAATTAGGTACGGTGAACCATCCCGACCATGACTATGGTGAGGATGCCTGAGCCTCTGAGCTGCGTGTTCTTTCCGCGCGACCAGTTGGACGCGCGTGATCTCCGACTGGCTTATTGGTGGGGTTCTGGATTGCGCTGACGTTGACCGGAAAGATTTCGGAGCTAGCTAGGCCCTGAACCAGGCATACGAGCCGACTGTCAACACAAACAAGACGCCGTCCATAACAAGGATTGCCCGAAGCAGGCGAGACTGAAATATGTCGATCCAGGGGACTAGCAGCAACGTAGCCCCTACCGCCACGAGGAAAGAACCGGACAGGTAAGCCTTCAGGCCGCTGTAGTGTTGAAGTTTGGAAGGATTGCCACGTGCCCCGAACGTTGAGAACTCACCCGTCAACAAGGCAGTGAGACCCCCATAGAGCGCAAATGCAGCGAGCAGAACAATCACGCCAGTTCCGCCGATTTTCTCAAGGGAAGATGATTTGCGAGGCGTCGTCATGCGGTGATACTCGAGTTTGAAACTGACAGGGCCTGGTCGAGGTGAATGCCCTTGCAGACAGACATTACCTCAACCTGTCGCCGTTTCCACTCACAGGTCAAAAAAGACCGTTTCCTTGTCACCCTGCATATGGATGTCAAAGCGGTACTGCGGCCCAGCCCCCGTCATTTCGCGTTTGGCCACCAAAGTAGCGCGCCGTGCCGCCGGCACACTCGCCAGCACCGCATCCTCGCCATTCGCTTCGGCTTCATCCTCAAAGTAGATGCGCGTAAAGGTGTGCACCAGCAGGCCGCGCATGGTCACGCAGACATTGATGAAGGGGGCCTGCCCGGCCAAGGCACCCGGCTTGACAGTGAAAAACTCGTAGTGGCTTTGCGGCAGGGTGCCGGTGCCGCAGCGGCCGAAGCCGGTGAAGCCGCGCGCTTCGGCGTCGGCCACCGACGCGATGGGCCGGCCGCTGCCGTCGGGCTGGGCGATCTCGACCATGGCGTCCATCACCGCGTTGCCGGCGCCGTCGAAGACCTGGCCGGTGATGCGTATGTGTTCGCCTTGCGCGTGCGGCTGGGCCAGCACGGGCGTGAACAGGCTTTTGAGGTCGTAGCCGTATTGCGTGGGCGTGAGGCCGTAGGCGAAGAAGGGGCCGACGGTTTGCGAAGGGGTTTGTTTGAGCTGGCTCATGGTGGTGTCTTCCTGCCGCTTATTCAAAACGCGCGGCC
>NZ_JBFUBY010000277.1:0-4066 GCF_056405515.1 Polaromonas sp. P1_G2 | reverse complement strand
GCCTTGGGGCCGCGCAGCACGATGTCGAACACATAACCGAGCGCGTAATCGGGCTGGGTCACGTCCAGGCTGAACTTTGACACCATCAATTCGCGCACGCTGTCGGGTGCGCCCATGTACATGGGGTCGTAGCTGAGCAAGGGGTCGCCGGGAAAATACATCTGCGTGACCAGGCGGCTGGCGAAGTAATCGCCGAACAGCGAAAAGTGGATGTGCTGCGGCCGCCAGGCGTTGGGGTGGTTGCCCCAGGGGTAGGCACCGGGCTTGATGGTCTTGAAGCTGTAGCGGCCTTCGTTGTCGGTCATGCAGCGGCCGGCGCCCAGGAAGTTGGGGTCCAGCGGCGCATCGTGCTGGTCGACCTTGTGCACGTAACGGCCTGCCGCGTTGGCCTGCCAGACTTCAACCAGGGTGTTGCGCACGGGCCGCCCGTCTTCGTCCATCACGCGGCCGGTGACGATGATGCGTTCGCCCAGCGGGTCGCCGTTCATCACGGCGTTTTTGGTGAGGTCGTTGTCGAGCGGGCCGAACTGCTCGATGCCGTAGACCGGCGCATTGAGCTGCGCCAGCGCCTGCTTGATCGGGACCAGCGGCTGCTTGGGGCCGCGCAGCAGCGTGGATTTGTAGCCGGGGTAGATATGGGGCGAATGGCTGGTCCAGTCGCGTGGGGCAAGAAAGCTGGTGTTCAGGTCGGGTTTCATGGTGGGTGTCTCCGTGGGTCAGATGGGCTGCCTGGATGCCTTCGGCGGCTATTTCCGGCGCTGGGACCACTTTAAACGCGCCGAATAGTTATGTATATTGACATTTTTTCGCCTTATCCATAACCAAATTGGCCGGCAGTGCTTGCCAGTGGTTAAATCGCTGGATGGTCGATGAACGCATCAAATACCGGCATTTGCAGTGCTTCCTGGCGGTGGCGCAGCACGGCAGCCTGCAAAAGGCGGCCGACGTGCTGGCAATCACCCAGCCGGCCGTCTCCAAGACACTGAAAGAACTCGAAGACCTGCTGGCCGTGCGCCTGTTCGAGCGCGGGCGCCGGGGCGCGGTGCCCACGCGTGAGGGCGAGGCTTTTTTGCGCCACGCCGGCGCTAGTGTGAGTGCGCTGCGCGAAGCCGTGGCCAGCGTGGCGCAGACGCGGCGCCAGGGCAATGCCGTGGTCGCGATCGGCGTGCTGCCCACGGTCGCGCCCTGGCTGATGCCGCAACTGCTGCTGCGGCAGGATGCCGAAGCCCGGGCGGACGTGCACACCAGCCTTCGCATACACACCGGCGCCAACCCTGAACTGCTGGCCCGCCTGCGGCAACGCGAGCTGGACCTGGTCATAGGCCGTTTTGCCGAGCCGGCCCATATGCTGGGCCTGAGTTTTGAGCATTTGTATGCCGACCCGCTGGTGCTGGCGGTGCGCCCCGGCCATCCGCTGCTGGCGCAAGGCGACCCCAAAGGCGATCTGCTGGCCGGACTTCAGGCCTTCACGGCGATCTTGCCCACGCAGGGCACGGCGATTCGCCACACGGCGGACGGTTTTTTCCTCACGCGCGGCCTGGCCTTGCCGGTGCGCACCATCGAGACGCTGTCGGTGTCGATCGCGCGCGGCTACACGCTGCAAAGCGACGCGGTCTGGGTCTCGCCGCTGGGCGCGGTGCGGCCGGACCTGGACAGCGGCGCACTGCTGCAACTGCCCGTCAGCATGTCGGGGACTGAGGAATTGGTGGGCCTGACCTTGCGCGCCGACATGGCGCCCACGCCGGCGCAGCAGGCGCTGATCGCGAATATCCGGCTGCTGGCGGCGGAGCGCCGCGGCCTCTAGGCTGCTTCGGCCGTGACGGCGAAACGCGCCGTCAGCTCACCCAGGCCCAGCTCGTCCAGCACCTCGCGCAAACGCGCTTGCGCCGCGCGGGTTTTGCCGGCCTGGGGCTGGGTGGGGCGGCTGGCCAGGATCAGCTCGTTCTTCATCGAATGCTCCCAGCCCACCAGCTCGGTCACGGTGACCTGGTAACCGTTGGCTTCGAGCTGCAGGCAGCGCAGTACGTTGGTGATCTGGCTGCCGAATTCGCGCGTGTGCAGCGGATGGCGCCAGAGTTCGGCCAGCGGGGTCTTGGCCAGCGAGAGCGCGCGGCTTTTTTTCAGCACGCCGGCGACCTCGGCCTGGCAACAGGGCACCAGCACCATGTGGCGCGCGCCTTTGGCCAGGCCGAAGGCAATCGCGTCGTCGGTGGCGGTGTCGCAGGCGTGCAGCGCGGTGACGATGTCGACCGCGGGCGGCAATTCGGCCGAAGCTGTGGCCTCCTGCACCGTCAGGTTCAGGAAAGACATGCGCGCAAAGCCCAGGCGCGCGGCCAGGCTGCGTGATTTTTCGACGAGTTCGGCGCGGGTCTCAATCCCGTAGACATGGCCGGCCATGGGCTCGGCCGCGTGCGCCACGTTGAAGAACAGGTCGTAAAGGATAAATCCCAGGTAGGACTTGCCGGCGCCGTGGTCGGCCAGCGTGAAGCCTGGTTTCTGGGCCGCGACTTCATTGAGCAGGGGTTCTATGAACTGGTAGAGGTGATAGACCTGCTTGAGCTTGCGCCGGGTGTCCTGGTTGAGCTTGCCCTCACGTGTGAGGATGTGCAGCTCTTTCAGCAGCTCGATCGACTGCCCCGGGCGCAGCTCTTCAATGGCCTGGGCGGCGGGCGCGGGTTTTGCGGCGCTTTTTTTGGGTGGTTTTGCGGCGCGCGCGGTGCTGGAGGTTTGCATGGCCCCGAGTTTAGTGGGGCGCTGCGCGGCCTTATCCCAGGCGGCGCAAAGGCCTTTTGACCTGCCATGACGCCCTCTCCCCACAGGGAGAGCCAAGCAGAAACAGCAAGAAAACGACGAAAAAAGGCGCGCAGGCTGTTATAGGCGCATAATCCACCAGTTCGGGTTGCAAAAACCCGTACAAGTTGGTGATCGGTCAGTTTCGCGCGCTACGGCGGTACTTTTTGGTTTGTTGTGCTTTCGGGACCCCATCGCTTTTTGTTTTTATGTGTTTTTGAGGAGTCCCTCCATGGGCAACAAACTTTACGTCGGCAACCTGCCTTACTCGGTTCGCGACGAAGATCTGCAACAATCTTTTGGCCAATTCGGCGCTGTCACCAGCGCTAAAGTCATGATGGAACGCGACACCGGTCGCTCCAAAGGCTTTGGCTTTGTCGAAATGGGCAACGATGCCGAAGCGCAAGCTGCAATCACCGGCATGAACGGCCAGTCCCTCGGCGGCCGCAGCATCACCGTGAATGAAGCCCGTCCGATGGAGGCACGTCCTCCCCGTACCGGCGGCTTCGGCGGCGGTGGTGGCGGCTACGGCGGTGGCGGCGCTCGCTCCGGCGGTGGYGGCTACGGCGGCGGCGGTGGTGGYCGTTCCGGYGGCGGCAGCGACGGCGGTTTCCGCAGCCCTTACGGCGGCGGCGGTAGCGGCGGTGGCCGTTCAGGCGGCGGCGGTGGTGGTGGACGCGGCGGCTACTAAGCCCTGCTGAACCCGCTCTTCAGCCCCGGCTGAAAGAGCGCTAAAAAGGCTTCAAGACTTCGGTTTTGACGCCTTTTTGCTTTTCGGCCTGAGAAAAGCGCGGTCAGCGCTCATCCTGGCGATGCTTGCGCGCGCGCCCGGCCACGGCCTTGTCAAACAGCGCGTTGGGCAGCAGGCGCATCAGCTTGGCCACGATGCCCATTTGCCAGGGAATTACGCGATAACTGTGTCCCCCATGAATGGTCGCGAACGCCTTGTCGGCGAACGTGTCGACCTTCATCAGGAAGGGCATGGGGTAACGGTTTTCGCGGGTCAGCGGCGTATCGATATAGCCGGGGCAGATCGTCACCACTTTCACGCCGCTGGGGCGCAGCTCACCGCGCAGGCTTTCGCAATACGCGATGACCGCCGCCTTGCTGGCRCAATACGCGCCGTGGCCGGGCAGGCCGCGTATGCCGGCCACGCTGCCTATGCCCACCAGCGTACCGCTTCCACGCGCCGCCATGCCGGCCATGAAGGGATGGAAGGTAGCCGCCACGCCGACGTTGTTGGTCGCAAAGGTTTGCGCCATCACGTCCAGGTCAG
>NZ_JBFUBY010000276.1:0-5361 GCF_056405515.1 Polaromonas sp. P1_G2 | reverse complement strand
GCCGTGTCCTGGCCGCAGGCCATGGGCACCAGCGGGTCGGCGCTGCCGTGCAGCACCAGCGTGGGCGCCGTCACCCTGGCCAGCGCCGCGGCGCGCGTGCTGTCGGCGGCAATCGCCACCATCTGGCGCACAACGCCCTGTGGGTGGAAGCTGCGCTGCGCCGCCGCAGCGACTTTCTCACGCAGCTCGGCATCGGGCGTGGGAAAACCAGGGCTGCCGATGGCTTTCAGCAGCCTGGCGGTGTGGTCCACGGCGGCCTGCACGCCCTTGCCGGCCGGACGGCTCAGCAGCACGCGGGTCACGGCCGGGCTGGCTTCGGGCAGGCCGCGCGCGCCGCTGGAACTCATGATGCTGGACAGGCTCAGCAGCCGCGAAGGCGCGAGCACCGCCAGGCGCTGCGCGACCATGCCGCCCATGCTGACACCCACCACATGCGCTTTGGCGATGTTGAGCGCGTCCAGCACGCCCAGGGTGTCGGCGGCCATGTCTTCGATGCTGTAAGGCGCGCGTATGCGCCAGCCCAGGCGGAACTTGAGCCCCTCCCAGAGCAGGCTGGGCGTGCCCAGGTGGTCGAAGTGCTGGGACAAGCCTATGTCGCGGTTGTCAAGGCGCACAACGCGAAAACCCGCATCGGCAATCGCCTGCACCATGGCCGGCGGCCAGGCGATCAGCTGCATGCCCAGGCCCATGATGAGCAGCACCACGGGGCGGCCGGTGGTGTCGCCGGGGTGGGTGACTTCGATTTCAATATCGATCTGGTTGGCTTTGATTTTCATGGTGGATTATGGTCCCCGCCCCAAGCACACTGATCATCCGGTTTTCAATCTGCGTAAATCTGCGAAATCTGCGGATGAACTCTTTATCCACAGATTTCGCAGATTTACGCAGATTAAGACATCATGATTTGAAGTCTTCGTTCAGCCTATAGAGATAAGGGATGAAGTTCAAATGAATTCCCTTTCTCGGAGCCACTTGGTGGCAATCCACTTCTCGCCCGTTTTTACGGGCTCGCCACCGTGCAGCGTCAAGCTGGCCGGATGCGCCAGCGCATAGCTGAAAAATACCGCACTGCCGCGCTGCGGCCGCACGCGAAGGCCTATGTCGGGAAATACCGTGGCGCCGCCTTCGTCAGGTTCCTGCAAATACATGATCAGGCTGGCCACGCGCTGGCCGCCGCGGCGCAGGATGGCCGCGGTGCCGGGCTCGCCGGGGTCGAAGTAGTCGTAGTGCGGTTTGTACTCGGCGCCGCGCCGGTAGCGCAGCACCTGCAGGCCTTCGCCGTTCTGCACCGGCCAGTTCAGCAGCTTGGCGATGCGGGCCTCGATGCGGCTGACCACCTCGTTCTCGCCGCGTGTGTAGAACATGCCGTGGCTGGTGCGGTCGTGGTTCAATTCTTCGCCGCCGGTGCGGATGTCCACGGTCAGCGAGCGCGCCAGGCGCGGCTCGGCCGCTTCCATCAGTGCCTCGCATTCGGCCGTGCTGAGCAGGTTGCCGAAGACCCAGAGTTCGGGCGCGCTGCGATGCTCACTCACCGTCACCCATTTGTCGCCCGCGTCCACCATGGCGCCGGAGGCATCGGCCTTGACCCAGGGCACGGCCTGCGCGGGCTGCGGTATCGCGGCGACGGGCGCCGGCAGGCCCAGGGCCTGGTTGGCGGCGGCCGCGTGCCAGCCGGCATCCAGCAGCGCCTGGAAAACCTCGTGCGGCGTGTAGCCGGCCGCGAGTTGCGCCGCCACCCAGTCCTGCATCTCGCGCGTGAGGGTCTGGGCTTGCATGGCGGGCTGGCCGGGTGAGTGGCTGGGGGCCGTTCAGGCGGCCTGTGCGCGCCGGAACACCAGCCGGTCGGGTCCGGAGGCCTTGGGGTCGAAGCGGTAACCCTCAACGTCAAAGCCTTCAAGTTTTTTGACCGTGGCAATTTTTTTCTCGATCGCGTAGCGCGCCATGAGGCCGCGCGCGCGCTTGGCGAAGAAGCTGATGACCTTGTACTTGCCGCCCTTGAACTCCTCGAACACGCAACTCACCACACGCGCCTTGAGCGCCTTGCGGTCCACGGCCTTGAAGTACTCCTCGCTGGCCAGGTTGACGATGACGGGCGAGGTGTCGGCCGCGGCGCGCTCATTGAGGTAGGCGGAAATCTGCGAGCCCCAGAACTGGTAGAGGTTTTTGCCCTGGAGCGTGGCCAGTGCCGTGCCCATTTCGAGCCGGTAGGGCTGCATGCGGTCCAGCGGCCGCAGCACCCCGTAAAGGCCGCTCAGGATGCAGAGATGGTCTTGCGCCCAGGCGAGCTGCGCCTCGTTCAGTGTTTTGGCATTGAGGCCGCCATACACATCGCCGTCAAAGGCCAGCGCGGCCTGTTTGGAATTTTTCGCGGTGAACCTGGGCGACCAGGCCTGGTAGCGCGCCACGTTCAGGCCGGCCAGTGCATCGGAGAGTTTCATCAGCGTGCCGATCTGCTGCGGGGTCCGGGTCTTGAGCACGTCAATCAGTTGGGCTGACTGGCGCGTGAAGAGGGGTTGGGTGTGGGTGGCGACGTGCGGCGGCGTGTCGTAGTCCAGCGACTTGGCCGGCGAGATGAGAAACAGCATGCTTGGAATTGTTGGAGTAAGGGCGAACCCCCCACTTTACGACAGCCGGGCTGAGGTACGGCCCGCAGCCCGCAGAACCCTTGAAACCCTCTCGAGAGCTGCTCCTAATGCAGGTCGCTGGCCAGTGATGCCAGGGTTTCCGCTGCGATCGTCGTATGCGCCGGGTAATGCGTGTGGTCGCAGCCCAGCTTGACACTGGCGCCGGCCTTGACCGCCGCGCACATGGCCTGGTCCAGCTCGAAGCGCACAAAATGGACGGCCGAGGTTTTCTCGTCATTTTCACGGTCCATGTCCTCATCGGCGATCGCGTAGACACGCGCATGGCCTTCGACTTCCACAAACATGCGGTCTTCCACGCCTATCAGCCGCGCCAGTTCGCGTTTTCGCTCGTTGACGTCGGGGTACTCCAGCATCAGCGTGCCCTTCCAGTTGCCGCCGTCGGGCACCAGCGGGGCATAGGCTTCGATCTCTTGCTCTATCCCTTCCTCTTCAAAGATCTTTTCCACGCGCAGCATCTCCTGGATCTGGTAGCGGATGCTGGTTTCGCTTTCAAACTGCAGGTTGATGTGCTCCCCCAGGCGTACGCTGCGCAGCTTGCGGTGGGCGATGATGGCGGCCTTGTTCTCCTTGCGGTATTTGCTGTAGGCCTCCAGGGTCATCAGGGAATCGCGGGTGATCTTTCCGGTGGTCTTCATGGCGGCGTCCTCATGGCTTACTTGAGGCCGTAGGCCGTGCGTATCAAAGTGAGCGGATGCTTTTGCGGCGGCGCGCCCAGGCTGTTGACCTCAAAACCCTGGGCGATGTGGTGGCCGCCCAGCGGACAGTCGCTGCTGATCACGTCGGGCAGGCCGCCGTCCTTGTGGCTGGCCATGGCCTTGAACAGCGGCTTGCCGATCTTCATGGCTTGCTGGTGGTAGGGCACCTTGACGCCGAAAGTGCCGGCATGGCCCGAACAGCGCTCGTGCGTGTGCACACTGGTGCCGGGCACCATCTTGAGCATCTCTTCGGTTTTTTTACCGATGTTCTGCACCCGGCCGTGGCAGGGGATCTGGTAGCTGACCTTGCCCAGCGGCGTGCTGAACTCCGTCTTGAGCARGCCGTCGCGTTTGCGCGCCATCAGGTATTCGAACGGGTCCCACATGTGCTCCTTGACGAGCTGCACCTCGGCATCATCGGGGTACATCAGCGGCAGTTCCTGCTTGAACATCAGGGTGCAGCTGGGCACGGCGCTCAGGATGGCGTAGCCGTCTTTCGCGTACTTCACCAGTATCGGGATGTTGGCCTCCTTGCTGGCGTTCACCGATACCAGGTCGCCGAGCTCCAGCTTGGGCATGCCGCAGCATTTTTCCTTGTCGACCAGCACATAGGGCACTTCGTTGTGGTCCAGCACCTTGAGCAGGTCGTGGCCTATGCCGGGCTCGTTGTAGTTGATGTAGCAGGTGGAATAAATCACCACCTTGCCGGGTGTCTTGGCGCCGTCTTTCACCGCGTGCGGCGGTGATTCGGGCGCGCCGGAACGGAACTTCTTCGTGGCAAGGTCCGGCAGCCAGGCATTCTTGTCGACGCCCAGTACTTTTTCCATCACGGCGCGCGCCGGTTTGGTCTTGTTGACAGCATTGGCCACCTGGACCACGATGGGGATGCCGGCGAACTGGCCGTGCACGTCGGTGGACGATAAAAACCTTTCCCCCGCGCCGACTTCGCCTTTCTTGAACTTGATGGCTTTGGCGCGCAGCATGGTGTGGGGGAAGTCGAGGTTGAACTCGTGCGGCGGCACATAGGGGCACTTGGTCATGTAGCAGAGGTCGCACATATAGCACTGGTCGACCACCTTCATGTAGTCCTTCTTGTCCACGCCGTCGACCTCGCCGGTCTTGCTTTCGTCGACCAGGTCGAAGAGTGTGGGGAAAGCGCCGCACAGGCTCACGCAGCGGCGGCAGCCATGGCAGATGTCGAAGATGCGCTCCATCTCGTGGAGGGCCGCGTCTTCGTTGTAGAAGTCAGGGTTTTTCCAGTCGATCGCGTGGCGCGTGGGCGCCTGGAGGTTGCCTTCTGTGGCCATGCTTGCCTCTTCTTTTGAATCTCAGGTGGAGTTTGAGAAAGGACTCTCGTACGGAATCTTTTCCAAAACCCGCCACGCCTTGCGGCGCAGCGAGAAGTCAATTAATCGACCAGCTCTGCTAGAGCCTTGGTGTAGCGATTGGCGTGTGAACGCTCAGCTTTTGCCAGGGTCTCAAACCAGTCGGCCACTTCGTCGTGGCCTTCGTCGCGCGCGGTCTTGGCCATGCCGGGGTACATGTCGGTGTACTCGTGGGTTTCGCCGGCCACGGCGGATGCGAGGTTGTCGCGCGTGGCGCCGAAGGGCATGCCGGTGGCGGGGTCGCCGCATTGCTCCAGCCATTCGAGATGGCCGTGGGCATGGCCGGTTTCACCTTCCGCGGTGGAGCGGAACAGCGCCGCGACATCGGGCTGGCCTTCAACGTCGGCCTTGTTCGCAAAATAGAGGTAGCGGCGGTTGGCCTGCGATTCGCCGGCAAATGCGGCTTTCAGGTTCTCTTCCGTCCTGGAGCCTTTAAGAGCAGCCATGGAAATCTCCTTCGTGGGTTGATGGATGAACAAATCGCCAATGCTTCAAGCCAAGCCGCAGATGTCCAGCGCGAGGACTGAAGACTAGGGCCTGTTAACGCTATTTATGCAAGATGCGTTGCGAGTCAAAAAGGCCTTGAGCAAGGCGCAAAACGCAGGCGGGGTGAACCCCGTCAAGGCTTTGCAACGC
>NZ_JBFUBY010000275.1:0-5392 GCF_056405515.1 Polaromonas sp. P1_G2 | reverse complement strand
GTTGTGAGCAGGCTCAGTCCCAGTACAAGGGAGGCAAGTAGTTTTTTCATGTCTATGTTCTCTTTATATTTGGGTTGAGCGCTTACAGCGCTTCCTTGCCGGTTTCACCGGTGCGGATGCGCACGACCTGCTCGAGGTTGTAGACAAAGACCTTGCCGTCGCCGATCTTGCCGGTGCGGGCGGCGCCCTCCACCGCTTCGATCACGCGGTCGACCAGGTCGTCGGACACAGCCGCCTCGATCTTGACCTTGGGCAGGAAGTCGACGACATATTCCGCGCCGCGGTACAGCTCGGTATGCCCTTTCTGGCGGCCGAAGCCCTTGACTTCGGTCACGGTGATGCCTTGCACGCCAATGCCGGACAGCGCCTCGCGCACTTCGTCCAGCTTGAACGGTTTGATGATGGCCGTTACGAGTTTCATTTCAGGTTTCCTCCAAGGATGAATAAGGAAGCGGCCCCTCGGTGCACCGCCCCGGCTGCTCTACAGGTTTTCTGGGCGCATGAAGATCGGAGCGCTCCGGTTCAGGGATTCCGAGGGTTGCCACAACAGGTCTTCAGATTCCGCAGGGTTCAATAGCACGTACCGTGCCAAAGCAGCCTGCCTTATGGACCGTAAGCCAGCCTGTTTTCCACCCGAGGCAGTGGGCGTTCTAGAATCCAGGCAAACAATGAGCACCAAATTGGGGCGCATGTCGCGCACAACTTTGGGGCAAAACAGGGGAGTTGCTTCATGAGCTTGTCTTTAGTGCACAGCCGCGCCTTGTTGGGGCTGGAGGCGCGGCCGGTCTGCGTCGAGGTCCACCTGGCCAACGGCCTGCCCAGCTTCACGCTGGTCGGCCTGGCGGAGACCGAGGTCAAGGAGGCCCGGGAGCGCGTGCGCTCGGCCATCCAGAACACCGGCCTGGAGTTTCCGGCCAATAAAAGAATCACCGTCAACCTCGCGCCGGCCGACCTGCCCAAGGATTCCGGCCGCTTCGACCTGCCGATCGCGCTGGGCATACTCGCGGCCAGCAGCCAGGTC
Source organism: Polaromonas sp. P1_G2 (assembly GCF_056405515.1). NCBI lineage: Bacteria > Pseudomonadati > Pseudomonadota > Betaproteobacteria > Burkholderiales > Comamonadaceae > Polaromonas > Polaromonas sp. P1_G2. The sequence continues at coordinate 4,371 of NZ_JBFUBY010000275.1, read as the reverse complement.
GACGCCCGCAAGCTCGAAGGGTATGAATTCGCCGGCGAGCTCTCCCTGGGCGGCGACCTGCGGCCGGTGCGCGGCGCGCTCGCCATGAGCCTGGCGCTGGCGCGCACCGAGCGCGCCGCCGCGGGCGCCTTGCCCAAGCTCGTCCTGCCCGACGCCAGCGCCCAGGAGGCAGCCCTGGTTCCGGGCGCGGAGATTTTCCGGGCGCACCATTTGCTCGACGTCGTCAGGCAGTTCTTGCCGGGAGACGCCGCCGTCGAAGCGCTGGACGGCTGGGCGCAAGTGAAACCGTTGGCGCTGCCCGCGCCATCGGCCTACCTGGACCTGGCCGACGTAAAAGGCCAGGCAGCGGCACGGCGCGCGCTGGAGATCGCGGCGGCCGGCGGACACAGCGTGCTGATGATGGGGGCGCCCGGTTCCGGCAAATCGATGCTGGCCCAGCGCTTTGCCGGCCTGCTGCCGGCCATGACCACCGAGGAGGCGCTTGAAAGCGCGGCCGTGGCCTCTTTGGGCGGCCGCTTCTCGCTGGACAAGTGGGCGCAACGCCCGACCTGCGCGCCGCACCATACCGCCAGCGCCGTGGCGCTGGTCGGCGGCGGCTCACCGCCCCGGCCCGGCGAAATCTCGCTGGCGCACCGCGGCGTGCTCTTCCTCGACGAGCTGCCCGAGTTCCCGCGCGCGGCGCTCGAGGCGCTGCGCGAGCCGCTGGAATCCGGCAGCATCACCATCTCGCGGGCCGCCCAGCGCGCCGAATTCCCGGCCCGTTTCCAGCTGGTCGCGGCCATGAACCCCTGCCCTTGCGGCTACCTCGGCTCCAGCTTGCGGACCTGCCGCTGCTCGCCCGAGCTGGTGGCGCGCTACCAGGGCAAACTCAGCGGCCCGCTGCTGGACCGCATAGACCTGCATGTGGAAGTCGGCGCGCTGGCGGCCGATGAACTGGTGAACGCCCCGCCCGGCGAGGCCACGGCCGACATCCGGCTTCGTGTCGTCGCGGCCCGCGACCGCGCCACGGCCCGGCAAGGCTGCACCAACCAGGCGCTGGAAGGCCGCGCCATAGACGCGCAATGCCAGCTCGACGATACGGCCGCGAAATTCCTCAACACCGCGGCCGCCCGGCTGGGCTGGTCGGGACGCGGCATCCACCGCTGCCTGAAAGTGGCCCGAACCATCGCCGACCTGGCCGGCGCACAGGCCGTGCAGACGGTGCATGTAGCGGAGGCGGTGCAATACCGCCGGGCGCTGAAGGCCGCCCAGTAATACTGGCGTTTTTCAGTTAGAGCGGCCTGCGCGCTTTGCGGGTTTTCCACCAGCGCGACAGATGCACCTTTAGGTCGTGGCGCGGGTGGGTGATGCGCCGCACGGCGCTCACGTAATCAAGCGCCAACCCCGGCGTCCAGGCCATGGCTTCAGCGCGCACGCGCGCGCTGCCGGCCATCCACACGTCGGGGTGCAATGCCAGCCGAAGAAGTGTGCGCCAGAAAGGTTTGCCGGCAAAGACGCCTTCCATGGCCGCGTCCACGGCCTGCGTCACCACGACGGAACAATTGCGGCTGGTGAGGTTGTAGGTGTCGTCCCGGTGGTAGACGTCCCAGAAGGCCTGGAGGTAGCTTCTGTTGTAGACGCGAAAATGCAGCTTGTGGGTGGAAGGCCGGGTCGCCGCGGCTTCTTCGGCATAGGCCGGCAGCCAGACGCCGGGATGGTCGTTGCCCGAAGTGGCGCGCAGGTGGCCGACCAGGTTGGCCTGCGTGATGGCCAGGCGGACCCGCGGGTGGTGGCTGATGTACAGGCCGTCATCACATTCCAGCGCGATATGGCCGGTTGAGACGCGGCCCTTCTTGGTCATGGAGGCGATGTAGCGCTCGATCAGCGGAAGGCGTATGCGGTCCTGCTTGTCGTCGACCCCGTCGACCGCCGTCCAGACATGCACGATCATGTGGCCGGCGGCGGCGTTCGCGGCCAGCACCTCGGGGGTGGCCGGCGCCGCATCGGGTGGCAGCACCCGGGTGCCGCTGTAAAGCTCAACGGCCGCCAGCCGGGAGCCGCGCGGCAGGCGCCTGAGCCGCCAGGCGCCGCGCATCAGGACATAGCCGCCGACGCCCAGCGCCAGGCCGGTGCACAGCGACACGTTCATGCTGGAGGGCACGGGCCAGTCGGTGAACAGCAACAGCGCCAGCAGCAGGTAAGCCCAGCCTGTCAGGTTGGACTTGCGCCAGCTCGGGTAGCGAATCAACCAGCTGGAGACGATGCGGATCAAGCCGTTGAAGGTGAAAGCGGCGCCAAACAGGATGCCGGCGGCGATCGCGTTGTCCCAGGGGAAGTCCAGCACCAGGCAGGCACACACCACCATGGCCGCGCCGCGCAGCAGCTCGAAACGGCGCCGCATTCGCGCGTGGGTTGCACCCACCACCATCTCGACAAGCCCCTGGGCCAGCAGCACCGCGCCCAGCACCCAGGTGGCGACGTCGGCCACGCCGTCCACCAGGTCGACCAGCAGAACGGCGCCGAAGAGCGCGGCCAGCACGCCGGCCGCCATGAAAATTTTCCAGCGCCCGACCAGCGCATCGCCGCCAAAAAGAATCAACGCAAGTCTGAACATGTTTCTGCCGTTGTGCTGCCGCGAGGCGGCCGGAGGGGCTGGCTTTATTTCAACTCACTTCAATGGCGCGAAGTCCACTACCCCCTGTCATAAGCCGGGCCATCATAGCGCCGCGCCCCCGGGCGGCGGACGTAAAAAAGCCCCGCAACCTGGCGTTGCGGGGCGCTTGGAGCCATGCCGGCCGGACCGGTCAGCGGTTGTAGTACGGAGAAGGCTCGGCGGCAGGCTGTGCGGCCACGGGCGCGGGCGCCGGCTTGGGACCGTAGGTGGCGCCGYCGCCGGTGCGCAGCACATTGCCTTCCACCGTCACGCGGCTGCCCACGCTGGGCGCGCGCGCCACTTCCACCAGGCGCTGCGAGCCGTCTTCCATGCGCACGCCGACCTGGTAGACGGTTTCCTTGCGCATATGCCCTTCAATCGCGTTGCCGGCAAAACCGCCGCCGACGGCGCCCAGGATGGTGGCCGCGGTGCGGCCGCCGCCATGGCCGACCTGGTTACCGAGCACGGCGCCCAGCACGCCACCGGCAACGGCGCCCGCGCCGACACCTGCGGGCTTGGTGGAGCGTTCAACGGGCGTGACCGATTCAACGGCGCCGCACACATGGCAGACCTGCGCCACAACAACCGGTGCGGGCGTGGGGCCGGGAGCGGGCGAAATGCCGGCGTAGCTGGGCGCGGGCGCCGGTTTAGGCGTGGGTTTGGCGACTTTTTTGGCAGGCACGGGCGCGGGCTTGGCGGGGGCCGCGGCGGGCTTTTCAGCCAGGTCGTCGGCCGCGGTGGCGGCTGCGGCCACGGGCGGCGCGACYGCCGGAGCCACCGGTGCCTGCTGCGGCGCAGCCAGCGCCACGGGCGCGGCGACGGGCGGGTTTCGCATCTGGTAAATCATGGTGCCGCCCATGGCCAGGACGGCGACGCCCAGGATGCCGACGGCGGCCCACAAGGGCTTGCTGGCCGACGAGGCCTGCTGGCCGGGCTGGAGAGTTTCGGTGGATGTGTTCATGACAATTCCCTCTGGTGAAATCAAATCGCTGGCTCAACGTTGCGCAGTGCCTGTTCAACGTTTCGCATGCCGTGAAGGTAAACACGCTTTTGCAGGGAGCGGTGTATTTATGTAAACGCCGCCTATTTTCCGGCAAAGCTGCGGTAAATGCGAAGGAGAGCGGTAAGCCCGGAGCCTACAGGTTGGGCGCCAGCAAGCGCTGCAACTCAGCCGCCTTCAGGCCGCGCCGCTGCGCCAGGTCCTGCAGCTGGTCGTCGCCAATCTTGCCGACGTTGAAGTAAGTGCTCTGCGGGTGGCTCAGGTAGAAGCCGCTGACGCTGGCGGCCGGCGTCATGGCCAGGCTTTCGGTCAACGCCATGCCGATCTCGCCGGCCTTGAGCAGCTCGAACATCTCTTTCTTGACGCTGTGGTCGGGGCAGGCCGGGTAGCCGGGGGCCGGGCGTATGCCCTGGTATTTTTCGGCGATCAGCGCTTCGCTGTCCAGCGATTCGGCCGGCACATAACCCCACAGGTCCTTGCGCACGCGCTGGTGCAGGCTTTCGGCGAAGGCCTCGGCCAGGCGGTCGGCCAGGGCCTTGAGCATGATGGACGAGTAGTCGTCGTGGTCGTCGAGGAAGTATTTCTCTTTCTTCTCGGCGCCTATGCCGGCCGTCACGGCGAAGACGCCGATGTAGTCGGCAACACCCTTGGGCGCGACGAAGTCGGCCAGGCAGCGGCTGGGCCGCATCACGCCGTCAATCGCAGTTTTTTCGGTCTGCTGGCGCAGGCCGTACCAGGT
>NZ_JBFUBY010000274.1:0-9955 GCF_056405515.1 Polaromonas sp. P1_G2 | reverse complement strand
GTGCTGGTCGGCTCGGAAGCCGCCGGCAAGACCCACGGCCTGAAGCCGCGCGCCCGCATCGTGGCCGCAGCGCTCAGCGGCGCCGACCCGACCATCATGCTGACCGGGCCCATGCCCGCCACGCGCAAGGCCCTGGCCAAGGCCGGCCTCACGGTGGACCAGATCGATTTGTTCGAAGTCAACGAGGCCTTTGCCGCCGTGGTGATGCGCTTCATGAAAGAGATGAAGGTGCCGCACGACAAGGTCAACGTGAACGGCGGCGCCATCGCCATGGGCCACCCGTTGGGCGCCACCGGCGCGATGATCCTGGGCACGCTGGTTGATGAACTGCACAGGCGCAAGCTGCGCTACGGCTTGGCCACCTTGTGCGTGGGTGGCGGCATGGGCATTGCGACCATTGTGGAAAGAATCTGAACGCCATGAAGACCATCCAGTACCAGATCGAAGGCGGCATCGCCACCATCACCTTCGACGAGCCCGGCTCCCCCGTCAATACCATGTGCCGGCAATGGCAAGACGACCTCAGCGAAGTCACCGCCCAGGTGGTGAAAGACAAAGCCGGCCTCAAAGGCATCATCCTCGCCTCCGCCAAATCCACCTTCTTTGCCGGCGCCGACCTGAAGGCGGTCATGCGCCTCACGCCCGCCGACGCGCCCAAAGCCTATGCCGAAGTCGAGCGCGTCAAGAAAAACTTCCGCACGCTCGAAACCCTGGGCATCCCTGTCGCCAGCTGCCTCAATGGCACGGCGCTGGGCGGCGGCTGGGAGGTGGCGCTGGTCGGCCACTACCGCGTGGCGGTGGACGACAGCAAGACACAGTTCGGCCTGCCCGAGGTGACACTGGGCCTGCTGCCAGGCGCCAGCGGGGTGACCAAGATGACGCGCCACCTGGGCCTGATGGGCGCGCAGCCCTACCTGGTCGAAGGCAAGACCTTCAATCCGCGCCAGGCACTGGAGCTGGGCCTGGTGCATGAACTGGTGGCCGACGCCGGCGCGCTGCGCGCCAGGGCCCTGGCGTGGCTGGCCGCCAACCCGCAGGCGCAACACCCCTGGGAAGCCAAGGACTACAAAATCCCCGGTGGCACACCCGCCAACCCCAAGATCGCCGCGGCCCTCAGCGTCGCGCCCGCCATGCTCAAGAAGCAGACGCGCGGCCTTTACCCGGCGCCCGAGGCCATCCTGGCCTGCATGGTCGAAGGCACACAGGTGGACCTCGAGACAGCCTTGCGCATCGAGAGCCGCTACCTCGCCAGGCTCATGACCGGCACGAACGCCAAGGCCATGATCAACACCTTCTTCTTCAACATGAACGCCATCAAGAGCGGGCAGTCGCGCCCGCCGCGCGTGCCCAAGTTCCGGCCCAACAAGGTCGGCATCCTGGGCGCCGGCATGATGGGCGCGGGCATCGCCTACGCGCAGGCCAGCCGGGGCATCGCAACCGTGCTCAAGGACGTGAGCCAGGACAAGGCAGAGGCCGGCAAGGCCTACAGCAGCAAGATCACCGCGCCGCGCGTCGAGAAAGGCCGCATGACGGCCGCCGAACAAAGCGCCCTGCTCGCGCGCATCAGCGCGACCGGCCTGGCCGTCGACCTGGCCGGCTGCGAGCTCATCATCGAAGCCGTGTTCGAGCGCCGCGACCTCAAGGCCAAGGTCACGCAGGAGGCAGAACCCCTGCTCGCGCCCGGCGGCTTCTTTGCCTCCAACACCTCGACCCTGCCCATCTCCAGCCTGGCCACGGCCAGCGACCGGCCTGAGAAGTTCATCGGCATCCACTTCTTCAGCCCGGTCGACAGGATGAAGCTGGTCGAGATCATCCGCGGCCAGCAGACCGACGACGAGACCGTGGCCCGCGCCTTTGACTATGTGCAGGCCCTGGGTAAGATCCCCATCGTCGTCAACGACTCGCGCGGCTTTTACACCAGCCGCACCTTCGGCACCTTTGTGATGGAAGGCGCGGCCATGCTGGGCGAAGGCATTCCCGCCGCCGCCATCGAGAACGCCGGCATCCAGGCCGGCATGCCCGTGGGCCCGCTGGCCGTGCTCGATGAAACCGCGCTCTCGCTGAGCGTGCACGTGCTGGACCAGACCCGCACCGACTTCAGCGCCGAAGGCAAAACCTACACCGCCACGCCCGGCGAACTGCTGGTCGAGCGCATGGTCAAGGAATTGCATCGCCCCGGCCGCGCGGCCGGCGGTGGTTTCTACGACTACCCGCCAGAGCCCGGTGCGAAGAAACAGCTGTGGCCCGAACTCAAGCCTTTGTTCGAGAAGCCCGGCGCTGCCTGGAATATCGAGGAACTCAAGGACAGGCTGCTCTATCGCCAGGCCGTGGAGACCGCCCGTTGCCTCAGCGAAGGCGTGCTCACCACGGTGCACGACGCCAACATAGGCTCCATCTTCGGCATAGGCTTCCCGGCCTGGACCGGCGGCGCCATGCAGTTCATCTATGGCATGGRGCTTGAGGCTTTTGCCCGGCACTGCGCGGAACTGGCCGCTAAATTCGGGCCCGGCTTTACGCTGAGCGACGCGGTCAAGGACGCGATACGCAAACACCAGCCGGTATATTGAGCGGCCTCACTCCCCCTCTCCCATTCACCTCAACTTTCTCCATTTCATGCCAAGACTCCACAACAAGATCAGCCTCATCACCGGCGCCGCCCAGGGCATAGGCCTGGCCACCGCCCTCAAGTTCGCGAAGGAAGGCGCCACCGTCATCGTCTGCGACGTCAGGCAGGCCGGCGTCGACGACGCCGTCAAACAATGCCAGGCCCTGGGGGCCCAGGCCGTCGGTTATGTGATGGACGTGACCCAGCGCGCCATGGTCGACGCCGTGGTCGGCAAGGTCAAAGACCAGTTCGGCCGCATCGATGTGCTGGTCAACAATGCCGGTATCACCCAGGACGCGCGCTTGCAGAAAATGACGCTGGAGCAGTTCGACAAGGTGATCGACGTGAACCTGCGCGGCGTCTTCCATTGCGCACAAGCCGTGGCCGACACCATGGTGGCCCAGGGCAGCGGCGTGATCCTCAACGCAAGCTCCGTCGTCGGCATCTATGGCAACTTCGGCCAGACCAACTACGCCGCCAGCAAATTCGGCGTGATCGGTTTCACCAAAACCTGGAGCCGCGAACTGGGCCCCAAGGGCGTTCGCGTCAACGCCGTCGCGCCGGGTTTTGTCGCCACGCACATCCTGGACACCATTCCAGAGAAAGTCCTCAAAGAGATGGAAGCCCACGTGCCCCTCAAGCGACTGGGCCAGCCCGAAGAGATCGCCAATGTCTACGCCTTCCTCGCCAGCGACGAGGCCAGTTATGTCAATGGGGCGGTGATTGAGGTGTCTGGGGGGATGTCGGTTTAGGCAAAGGCGAAACCGTTTGGGTACCCCAGCAACCAAACATCAACTAGTCACCTTTCAATACAYAAACAGAAACGTCACCGTTATCGTTCAACAAAAGCTTCTTCTCAAAAAGTCGGGCATCCAGATGCTTGTATCTAATGCCCTCACTGTCTACGGCCTCCAGCGCCATCGTCAGGACCGAGCTTTCAACGGAATACTTGAAAGGCCACGCGCCCATGCCAGCCCTCCTTGAATGGAAATAAGTGCCGGTTCCATCCGCATGGAGCTTGATCACGACCTCCATGAATCCTTTGACACTTTTCTGATCAATCCACTCGCCATAAATTTCAGCCGCTAAATGAACTTCACTGGTGCTTGGCCAAAGCTCTCTCAATTCCTCCTGGCTCGGCGCTTTAATTAACTTGTTTGCGGCGTCTACGGTTTTTGACAAGATCGATGACATGGTTTTCTCCTAAGGTAATAAAACGGGTACGGGCCCGCAAACGATTCCAGATATACAGCCAGCAAAGGGCCCCTCGGGCCAGGAGCTGCCGCCCAGACTCCTAGGCATGACGTATCACGTGCAGTTCGAAAATCCAGTCATGAAGTCGTACATTCACGTTGATACCGCTGGACTCCCAATCAAACCAGCCAATCTCACTCAGGTCTTGGTTGTATCCAAGCTCGCGCAGTAAGTCCGTGAAGTGCTTGTGCATGCGCGCTTCCGGGAGTTCGGTGCGCAGCTCCAATTCAAGGCTCTGTTTGTTGCCTGGCGCGTTCCATATATTGATGCGCAACTGATCGTCCAGGTCACGCGCCGTCAATACTTTTCCCTCTATGCCAACCCGAAACTCATGGCCAGTCCAATCGGGCAGGGCCGCAATGTGGCTTATCAATTCCGCATAGGTGTGCCCCAGCATCTGGTCCAAACCAACGGCATCGATGAGGCCCATGGGAAGATCGGCAGGCAAGGCATCCACGAGCCCGCGCAAAGGTGTGCTGAGGAATGCCTTGTTCTCTTTTTGAACCTTGCGGCGCAGCTTTTCGTCCGCCTTGGGATCAATTCTCTGGCCCTCATCCAGCGGCTCATACGACGCGGTTTGCAAAACCCCCTGCGCATCGCAAACCCATTTGGCCATCCACGTGAAGCCCTTGCCGGCCGCTTCCAAGCCATCCACAGGCAGGCTGTGCAGCAGTGCCAACAGGTAGGCCGCCGCGTCGGCCGTGCCGTTGTCCGTGCCACCCAGCTCGACGCTGAGCTTCTTGCTACCGCTGACCTGCAGGTACGCGCTGGCATCTTCCAGAGCGCCGCATACCGCATCCAGAAATGGAACTCCGGCAGGGCCGTATTCCGAGCACGGCAGCAGCAGCGCGGCGACTAACGCGTGCGCCTCTTTTTTGCTGCTCGGTGCGCCATTGAGTGCCACGGTAACTATCTGCCGCACGGCGGCATAGTCATCCTCACCAAGTGCCGAGGCCAACTTGGCGATGAACTCGCGCGCGGGCTTCTCCGCGCTGGCGATTTTTATCTTGACGGTGAACTGCTCGGACATGTGGAAACCTGTTCCTGCGTGGTTGGCTGATGGAGCCGCTCAGGCCCCATCACTTCGAGTGAATAACTGTTGACGCCTACAACAAGCCGTATTGCTTGAAAAGAGCCTCCCAGGCCGCCGGATCAACGTCATCGCGATAGTTCATGGCCTGCTCAGCGAATGTCTCCGCCAATGGCTCGCCGCCTACCTCGTCCGGTATAGGCGCGCCCAGTTCCAGCAGCGTCCTGGCATTGTCAACGCGACCTTCCGTCACGCCCATTGACGCTTTTGACCTCGGAAAACCAGTCTATCGATTGCCGGTCATTCATCCACACAATCACATCCAGTGCAGCGTGCTCCACGGCGGTGCAGAGAACAGCCACCCTATCCTGATCTTGGTATTGTGTCTTCAGGGTATCAACGTCGTTGTGCTTCGCGGACTCGACCACGACTTCATCACGCGACAGGTTTTCATRGAACCCTTCAGGCGCGATCAACAGCGCACCCTGCTCCCTGAAAATCCGTGCGAGCAAGGAATATCCGTCACTCTCAAACGAGTGCCAAATGGGGCTGCCGCACTGGGTGACGGGATTCAGGTTGCTCTTGCACCTCTCAACGACCCACCGGCAGGTTTCGATGGCTTCGAATTCTGCTGATGACAGGACAATGTGCAATACAGTTTCGCCGTCGGTGTTGGTTTCATAGGGGTCGAATCCCAGAGCACAGAGCGCTTTCAACACTGGCAGGTTGCACCAATATGCCGCACGGATCGTGAGTGGCGCGGGATACTGTCCAATACGGCGATTTTCACGAATGACGCCTTGTTCGATTAAATACAGTGCAATAGTGGATGCCTCCCGGAGCATCAAGCCTTCGAGAATCTCGTCGTCAAGCGTTACTCTGGCCACGTCAATCTGAGGGATCAGAGCTTCGGCACGCTTGAAGTTCCTGTTGGCGAGCGCCCGCTGGAAGTCCGAAGTCGGGTCAGGTAGCGCAATGGACTGAAACTCTTTGAGAAAGATAGCTTTCTTCTTGGTCTGTTTTCCATCCGCATAGAGTTCGACCTCGTTGTAGTCGTCGGCTCCGACATGCAGTTTGACCATGTGCGCGCCGAGTTGGAAAAGGGCCGAAAGAATGGGCCTGTATTCCGAGCGATTCCCAGCATAAAACTGCACGCTCACTACATTCCGATAGCGCCGAAAGCGCTCCACGGAGAACTCATTGCGCGCGCCGGGCAGCGATGCGCCCAGGCTTTGAAGCACCTTGTCAAAATACGAGTCCGTCGCACCGAGTTGTGCAACGACTCTCTGGTCAAAGGATTCCGCATCTGCTTCCGCCTTGAACAGGATCTCCGCGCTGAAATCTTGCATCTTCTAGTCTTTCATGAGTGAGATAAAACGCAGGCTTGCCGAGAATCTGACGCTCTCGGGTGGACCCAGATATGCGTGAATCCCTGTAGGCCTCACTTGTGAGCGCGCCACCAGATCGACAGTTCCTGGGCGTCAGGCCGGTTCTGGATGGTGGTCATGACGTCCAGCAGCCGCTTTGCATAAGGTGGTGCATCGTCGGCAAACGAGTTGACCTGGGACTTGCTCAGCGTCCTCTCTCCGGTCAGGAAGTCGTGCGCGTTGCCGCACAGGCCGTGCACATCGCCCACGACCTTCTTATTGAGGCTCTTGAGGTGCCCCAGGCTCTCACCGAGATAGGCCACCTTCAGGGCCAGCATCAGCACGCCGTGGCGCCAGTACCAGAAGTCCTTGAGTTTCTCCTCGGTAGCGGTAGCATCGTGCACCAGGGTGTTGCCGTCATGGCCACTGTCGCCCCACTCACTCGAAACCGCCACCTCCTGGGGCTTTTTCTTGAACGACAGCAATTCACCCAGGGGCAGCAGCGCCTGCTGCTCGTACAGCGCCATGGCCCAGGTGCTGTCCTCGCCGCCGAATTTGACGAAGCCGCCGCTGCGCACGTAGGGCGCGAGCCGGTCCAGCAGCGCATACAGGTCTTCGTCGATTTGGTCCCAGCTGATGTTGGTGATGCGCAGCCCCGACCGGCTGCTGGTGACTTCGCAGAACTGTTGGGCAAGGTAGTCGGCCGCCGAGGTGGTGGCCGCATCCAGCAGGCCCTGCGCCCCCAGATCCTGGCGCATCTGCTTGGCTGCGGCGTGGCGGATGGTCAGGTCGATGTGTGTGACTTGTGCGTGTAGGCCCATGGTGCTTCCTTTCAATTTAGATCAGGTGGCTGATGGAGCCGCTCTGGCCCCATCACTTCGAGTGCATCACTACAGATACTTGAGAATCCAGGGCAAATAGTCTTTGCAGCGGCTGGATCCCAGGTCGGCCCCCATTTGTATGTAGTGCCTGGCTTTCTCCAGATCTTTGGGCCATTGTTTTTTGACTCGATCAAAGTGCGTGTAAGTGGTGCCCAGCAGCCACATGGCCTCCGTACTGCCGCGCTCTGCGGCCTGGATAAACAATTTCTCTGCTTTATTCGCGTCGCGCTCCAAGCCATTGACGTTATGCAAGCACAGCAAAGCCAGGATATGCAAAGCATCCGCGTCGCCTTGCGCGGCTTGCTCTTGCGCCAGAGCTTGCAGTTGCTTCCAATGGAATGCACTGGGGCTTATCCCGTCCTTGTACAGGGCGTAGATTCGCGCGATGGGGAGCTTTGCCAGATCGGGGAAGCGCTGTAGACGAAATGAAAACCGGTTCGGATGCAGTGTCAGCACGGCAGAAATATTTCCCGCCGCCCAATGCAGGCACGCGTATTGTTCATCGGTACCTGACTCACCCAAAACTTCACGATACAAAGGCTGCGTGATGGCTTGCTCAACGTGGGCCAGCGCAGCGGCGTAGTCAAAATTCCAGGAACCCAGTTGTTCATTGATGGAAATGATCTCGAACCCGTTGATTCGCCCCAGATGCGGGCTTTCCACTTCGTCTGGCGACAACAACGTCTTGCTCAACATCTCGAGATCAAAGCGATGATCCGAATACTGGGTATCGGTCTTCACCCGCTTTAATGCAGCAAGCTTGTCAATGATGTGCGAAAACGAATGCATCATCACGCCATCGTCCTGCAGCGATGACACCAAGCGATTGAAGTCGCCCCCCAACGTGTACTTGAACTGCTTGATGAGAAAACCGCAAGACGATTTCTCGGCGGCGGCATTGCGCTTTGCATAAACCTCTGCAGAGTCTTCGTCGCCCGGGAGCTTGTGCTTCACCAGCGTCAGCTTGGCATCATCCTGCGTCCACTTCGCGGACCAGCCGTGAAATGACTTAGCCGTCGCATCAAACGCGGTCACACCAACCGAAGCCAGCCATACCAAGAAGAATACGCAAAAGCCATCGGCATCACGGTCTGTTCCGTCCAGCTCCACGCGCAGTTTTTCGGCGCCATCGAGCACGACCTCCAACTCCGTGGCCAGGGTTGCCTCATGCAAGGCATCCACCACATTGAACTGATAACTGGTGTACGGGGCGTGCGGCAGGAAAATATCGGGTGGCAACTTGTCGGTCGTCAGCGCCGACTTGGCGAGCGAAGATTCCGATACCAATGCCAGCAAGGCACTGCCGTCCTTGCTGTTCACCGCCGCAGCAAAGCGCGAAAGTGCCCGCAGGGCTTCAGGGCTTACTTTTTTGGCCGTGATTTTTAAAGAGAATGATTCAGACATTGATAAGCCTGATTGACTTCAATTATTTGGGCTGACTCACATTGAATGTGTATTTATTCGCGCAATACAAAATGATGTTTTTCGGATTGCTCAGGCAAAGATAAAAGTTCTTTGCATTGCCTTGGGAGCTGTCACATGACTTCACGTCAATGGTGTCCCGGAGGGCGTTGAATTTTTTGTTGGCGTCGGCAAGCTCTTGCCTGGTGATGTATCCGTCATTAAAGTTGACTTCGCCCTGAAGCATGGATTGGTCCAGGAAACGCCAAGTGTCTTTGACCGCTTTGGGGCAACTCAATTCTTTGGCGTTCTCTTCGCCATTTTCGAACAGTGCCTTCGCCATTGCGGATGCCATGGCGGCGGTCTCTTCCGAGACTRTTTTTTCTTTTGCATGCGGTTTGACATAGACCTCATCACTGACTTTGCGAAAGACGAATTCGATACCAATCACGGTGGCCTTCATGACCTGCTTATCGAGCTGGCTGATATTCACAATACCAGAATCAATTTCCAGCAAATGACCGTCGGTAATGTAGAAAACGGACGGACTCATGGAACGAATTTTTCCGTTCGCTGAATACGTCACCTGCGTCATGTGATTGCCGCTGAATTCCCATCGGTCGTCTACGTCATCGGAGGGGTTGCCGTTGTACGAGACAATTTTCCAACTACCTTTGAGGGAGCCTTCATTCACTTCGAGGGCGAACGCCGAGTTTGCCAATAGCACCAGCATCGCGGCGATAACTTTCAACATGATTTGTGTTCCTTAACAGGTTATAGGAGAAGAATAGTCGCGCATTGAGCGAGGCTTCTCGGCGCTGTTGCTCTTGATTTCTAGGGTGAATGATTCAGGCATGTGAGTCTCCTTCAGGGCCGACACAGCCGCTGAACTAAATCGTCTGACAATCCAGCATCTTTCAGCCCGTATTCGGAGCCATGAAAGACCAATCCCATCGCACGCAAAGCGATCGGCACCTCCGAGATGTTTGCGGGCACATCCTCCTTGTCGTGCCAGCGCACCCACAAACCGTTGCCCGAAAATAACTGTTCAAACGCCAGTGCTTTGATTTTGAGCAGCCCAAAGAACTCCAGTGCTTGCGCGCTGCGCCAGCAACTCAAACTGCGCCTGTATCTGTTCACGTGTCGCGCGATCAACAAACAGTATTGATAGCTGCGTTTCATTAAGGGACATACTTTTATCCTTGAAGCTTGAGCGAAATAATCCGAACCCGAATTCAGATGATCACAAAGGTTCAGCAAGTCGCGCTTCAATCGTCTCCAGCATGTTCACCGCATCCACCCCTTTGTTGCTGCGCTTGATGTGATATTCAAGCAGCGTCTTCGCCAACTCCAGGCGCGCTCGGGTGGGCGTCCAATGGGGCATGAGAATTTCCGCCGCGGCGATATGGCCTTCATC
>NZ_JBFUBY010000273.1:0-5485 GCF_056405515.1 Polaromonas sp. P1_G2 | reverse complement strand
GGCCACGCTCGAGAAGCTCGGCGAACTCAAGGCCAAGGGCATCCTCACGCAGGAAGAGTTCGACGCCAAGAAGGCCGAGCTGCTCAAGAAGCTGGTCTGATGCCGGTTCTGCCGCGCATCGTTCACTGACCGCCCATCTTGGCATCCGAGCCCCAGCAACGCGCGTACCGCGCGCCGTGTCCCGGCTGCGGCGCGCCCGTTGAATTTCGCAGCGCGCAGTCCACGCACGCGGTTTGCGGCTATTGCCAGAGCACGGWCGTGCGCGATGGCGACACCTTGTCGCGCATCGGCAAGATGGCCGAGCTGTTCAATGACTTCAGCCCGCTGCAATTGCAGGCCTCGGGGGTCTGGCAGGGCCGCAACTTCACGCTGGTCGGCCGCCTGCAATATCGGTACGCGCAAGGCACCTGGACCGAGTGGTACGCCGTGCTGGACGACGGCAAGCCGGCCTTCCTGAGCGAAGACAACGGCGCTTACGTTTTCAGCCTGCCCACCAGCCTGAAGCGCGAGGTGCCGCCGGCCCAGAGCTTCCGCGTCGGCGCCACCACCGCCATCAACGCCAAGCCCTTCAGCGTGGCGTCGAACGAGGGCGTGTCGCTGCTGTCGGCGCAGGGCGAGCTGCCGCGCCTGCCGGCGCTGGGCGCGCCTTTTGCGATGGTCGAATTGCGCAGTGCCGACGGCGATGTGCTCAGCATCGACTACGGCATGGTGGCCGGCGGCGGGACGCCCGCGCTGTCGCTGGGCCGTGCCGTGCTGCTGGACGAGCTCAAGCTCAGCGGCCTGAAGGACGAATCCGCCAAGGACGAAAAAGGCAAGCAGTTCAGCTGCCCCAACTGCGGCGCGCCGGTCGAGGTCACGCTGGCCGGCAGCAAAAGCATCACCTGCCGCTCCTGCAACAGCATCATCGACCTCACGCAGGGCACGGGCGCCGCGCTCAAACATGCGATCCAGGACGAGCCCGTCAGCCCATTGATCGCCCTGGGCAGCATAGGCCAGCTGTCGGGCGCGCAATGGCAGGTCGTGGGTTTCCAGCACCGCATGGGCTACGAGGCCGACGACCCGGACGAGCATTTCGGCTGGGACGAATACCTGCTCTACAACCAGAAGCGCGGGTTTACGTTTCTGGTCGATGCCGAGGACGGCTGGAGCCTGGTCAAGCCCATCACCGGCGCGCCCATCTTCAAGCCCGGCGAAAACAGCGCCGTTTACCTCAAGACGAACTACCCGCTGCAAAGCAGCTACCAGGCCGAAACCAGCTATGTCGCCGGCGAGTTCTACTGGCAGGTCCAGCGCGGGCAAAAGACGTATAACCGGGACTTCCGCAGCGGCAGCGCCTTGCTGTCGCAGGAAGAAGCGCCCCATGAAATCACCTGGTCCAGCGGCAGCAAGCTGGACGGCGAGCTGGTCGCCAAGGCCTTCAAGCTCGACGGCAAGAAGGATTTGTTCAAGCGCGAAGACGCCAAGCCGCTGAGTGGTGCCGCCGGCATGGGCTGCGGCACCATCATCGTGGTGGTGCTGCTGATTTTGCTGTTCCTCTTTCTGATAGGCCGCTGCTCAAGCTGCGACCCGAAGATTGAAAATTGCTCCTCCTCCAGCAGCGCGCGCAGTTCCGGCGGCTCGTTCGGCGGTTTTTCCGGCGGGGGCGGCCACAAATGAAGGCTGCCTCTTTTTGTTTCTTCTGTTCAACCTGGCAGACTTTTTCTGGAGACCATCATGGGACTTGAATGGCTTAAACCCGCCGCTTTCCTCGGCTCGATTTTGTTCGCGCTGATCGGCGTGATCATCTTCTGGCTGAGTTTTGTCATCATCGACAAGATCACGCCTTATGACTTGTGGCTGGAAATTGTCGAGAAGCAGAATGTGGCGCTGGCGCTGGTCGTCGCTGCGATGGCGCTGGGCATTTGCATTATCGTAGCCGCCGCCATCCACGGCTAGGCTCGTTCCGGGCTACTGCGCGGACCGGGGGCGGCGTTGGTCCGGTGCTCGGAATCCTCACGTACCTGAAGTACGTTCCGGTTCCTGTGCTCCGTCCGCCTTGCCCGCGGCCCGCTCGCTACGCCCTGTGCGCCGCCGTTGATCGGCTCGCTGCGCGTCGCCTCACTTACTCTCTGCAATCATCTGCTCTGCCTTGAACACTGAAACCCCCTCCACCACCCCACCGCGCCCCCTCGAGGTCGCGCTGCTGGCCAGCGTCTTTGTCGTGGCGGCCTGTGGGCTGGTGTATGAGCTGGCGGCGGGGGCTCTGGCTTCTTACCTGCTCGGTGATTCGGTGCTGCAGTTTTCCACCATCATCGGCAGCTATCTGTTCGCCATGGGCATCGGGTCCTGGCTGTCGCGGTTTTTCGAGCGGCAGCTGCCGGCCCATTTTTTGCGCATTGAGTTGATGGTGGCGCTGGTCGGTGGGGCCTTGCCGGCCGTGCTGTTCCTGGCGAATGCTTATGTCCCCGGCGCGTTCCGCTTTCTGCTGTATGCCATGGTGCTGCTGGTGGGCACGCTGGTGGGGCTGGAGATTCCGCTGGTGATGCGCATCCTGCGGCGCAACGTCGCGCTCAAGGAACTGGTCTCGCAGGTGCTGACCTTCGACTACCTGGGCGCGCTGGCGGTGTCGCTGGCGTTTCCACTGGTGCTGGTGCCGCAGCTGGGCCTGATCCGCACCGGCATGCTGTTTGGCCTCATGAACGCGGCCGTCGCGCTGTGGGCGCTGTGGCTGTTCCGCCATGAGCTGCGGCACGTCAAGGCGCACGCCATGGCCTGCCTGGCGGTGTTGTGCGCACTGGGCGCCGGCTTTGTGGGCGCGAACCAGATCACCACGCTGGCCGAAGACCATTTTTACCAGGACCGCGTGGTCTTCACCGCCACCACGCCTTACCAGCGCATCGTGGTGACCAACGGCCGCGGCGGCCACCGGCTGTTCCTCAACGGCAACCTGCAGTTCGCCGAGCGCGACGAATACCGTTACCACGAAGCGCTGGTGCACCCGGTGATGAGCGCGCACGGCGCCCCCAAAAAAGTCGCCGTGCTGGGCGGCGGCGACGGCATGGCGGTGCGCGAGATCCTCAAGTACCTCGGTGTGGAAAGCATCACGCTGGTCGAGCTGGACCCGGCCATGACCGATCTCTTCAGCCAGCAGCCGGCCTTGAAGCGCCTCAACGGCGACGCCTTGTTGTCGCCCAAAGTGAAGGTGGTGAATGCCGACGCCTTCCAGTGGCTGGWCAAGAGCGCGGACATGTTCGACATCATCGTGGTCGACTTCCCCGACCCCACCAATTTTTCGATCGGCAAGCTCTATACCAACTCGTTCTACGCGCTGCTCGACAGCCACCTTTCGGCCAGCGGCTATGCGGTGATCCAGACCACCTCGCCGCTGGTGGCGCGCCGCAGCTACTGGACGGTGGTGAACACGCTGGAGGCCGTGGGCCTGAAGACCGCGCCTTACCATGCCAATGTGCCCAGCTTCGGCGAATGGGGTTTTGTGGTCGCCAGCCGACGGCCTTTCAGCCCCGCGACACAAGCCGGCGCCCTGCCCTCCGGCCTGCGTTTTCTGGACCCGCAAACCCTGCCGCTGCTGTTTGATTTCCCGGTCGACATGGCGCGCGTGCCGGCGCCCGTCAACCGGCTCTCCAACCAGGAGCTGGTGCACAGCTACGAGCAGGAATGGGGCAAGGTGCTGCGTTGAAGCGCCGTGATTTTTTGGCAGCGTCCGCGTTGCCATTGGCGCTGGCCGGCTGCAAAGAGGCTCGGCACATCGACGGCGGCTTTATCGGCGTGAACCACGAACGCGGCCACACGCTGCGCCCGTCCGCTAACGGCGAAACGCGTGCCTGGCCCTCCCCTTCGGTCACCCGGCGCACCCGTGTGCTGATTGCCGGCGGCGGTGTCGCCGGCCTCGCGGCGGCGCGCGCGCTGCGCCTGCGCGGCATGAATGATTTCGCGATGCTGGAGCTTGAGGACAGCGCCGGCGGCAACAGCCGCGGCGGCGTGGTCGGCGGCCTGCCTTGTCCGCTGGGCGCGCACTACCTGCCGGTACCCGGCGACGGTGCACGCGAGGTGCAGGATTTTCTCGAAGAGCTGTCGCTGCGCCGGCGCGTGGCCGGCCGCTGGGAATATGACGAGCGCCACCTGTGCCACAGCCCGCAGGAGCGCCTCTTCATCAACGGCCAGTGGCAGGAGGGCCTGCTGCCCCAGCAGGACATGGACGTCGCGCTGCTGGCCGACTACCAGCGCTTTGCGCGGCTGGTGCGGCAGGCCGCGGAAGCCGCGCCCTTTTCGATTCCGCTTTCCGGCAGCGCACCGCCGCCGCCGCACCGCGTGCTGGACAGCCTGACTTTTGAAGCCTGGCTGGACCAGCAGCAGCTCACGCGCGCGCCGCTGCGCTGGTACCTCGACTACTGCTGCCGCGACGACTACGGCGCCGGCCTGGACACGGTTTCGGCCTGGGCCGGCATCCATTATTTCGCGAGCCGCCACGGCTTCCAGGCGCCCGGCGAGCCGCCTTCGGCCGAGCGCGACGCCGGCGTGCTGACCTGGCCCGAAGGCAACGGCTGGCTCACGCGGCAACTGGCCGCGCCGCTGGGCGAGCGCCTGCATACCGGCCGTGTGGTCATCCGCGTCGCCGCGGGCCGGCACGGCGTGGAGGTCGACGCCTTCAACGCGGCCACGCAGGCCGTGGAACGCTGGCAGGCCGAGCACTGCATCCTCGCCCTGCCCTTGTTCATCGCCGCCCGCGTCGTGGAAAGCCCCCCGCCCGCGCTGCGCGAAGCCGCCGGCCAGCTGCGCTATTCACCCTGGCTGGTCGCCAACCTGCACATTGATTCAGCCCTGCACGACCGGCCCGGCGCCGCGCCCAGCTGGGACAACGTGGTCTACGGCGACAACCCCGGCCTGGGGTACGTCGACGCCACGCATCAGAGCCTGCAAGCCGTGCCCGGTGCCACGGTGCTCACGTATTACCGCGCTTTCGGCATTGGGGCGGCTGGTCGCAAGGCCCTGTATGAGCGGCCCTGGACGCACTGGCGCGACAGTGTGCTCACCGAACTCTCGGTGCCGCATCCCGACCTGCCTGGCAAGGTCACGCGCATGGAGGTTATGCGGTACGGGCATGCTATGAGTACGCCCGTACCGGGGGTGCGGAGCAGTTCGGCGCTGCGGGCCTTGCAAGACGCTTTGCCTTTGCCTTGGCGGCGGCTGCATTTTGCGCATGGTGACTTGTCTGGGTATTCGGTGTTTGAAGAGGCGTTTTCTCAGGGGCATAGGAGAGGCGCGTCTTTGGGATTGGTTTGAGGGGTTTCCGACGGAGTGGTCTTCTCTTGGTTCTGCTGGCCGGGGGTTGCCCGGCTGCAAGTAACTTTCTTTTGCTTCGCCAAAAGAAAGTCACCAAAGAAAAGGCGACCCGCAGTCTGGGTCCCTACGCTTCGCTGCGGGCAACCTGCGGTGCTCGACTACGGCGGGGTCTCGCGCAAACTCGCTTCGCTCAGACAAGCGCGAT
>NZ_JBFUBY010000272.1:0-5490 GCF_056405515.1 Polaromonas sp. P1_G2 | reverse complement strand
GTGCGCGCAGCCGCAAAGCACCTGGCTCAGCGCACTGGATCTGGCCTTGTCGCGCCTGCAGAACGGCGTGGACCGTCAGCTGCAATCACACAACCAGCGCCTGGACTGGGCGGCGTCCCGGGTCAGCCGGCCGTCACATTTGGTGACTCGCCAGCATGCGCGCCTGGCCGGTTTGGGGCAGGGCCTGAATCACGCCGTACGCTCTGCCCTGCAGCACGAGCGGCTCAAGCTGCAGTCCCTGGCGAGCGAGTTTCCTCGCGAAGTGGAGGGCAGCCTGCGGCGCGGCCGGCAGCGCCTGGAACGCGCGCAATTGCGGCTGGAATTGCTGGACCCGAAACTGGTCCTCAAGCGCGGTTATGCCTGGCTGGCCGATCTGCAGGGCCAGCCGATCACCAGCCCCGAGACGACGCATGAAGGCCAGCCCGTGCGCGCTACCCTTGCCGGCGGCGAGGTCGATTTGACCGTCACGGCGCGCCGCCTGATTTAGTTTTTACAATGGCCCAGACAGCGTTCACAACCGAATAACAGTTTATTCATCACCACGAGGAAAATCATGGAACACAAGCTCCCACCACTCCCTTACCCGATCGACGCGCTGGCGCCGCACTACAGCCAGGAAGCCTTTGAGTACCACCATGGCAAGCACCACAACGCTTACGTGGTGAACCTCAACAACCTGCAAAAAGGCACCGAGTTCGAAGCCATGACGCTCGAAGAGATCGTCAAAAAATCCAGCGGCGGCGTTTACAACAACGCGGCCCAGATCTGGAACCACACCTTTTTCTGGAGCTGCATGAAGCCCGCCGGCGGCGGTGAACCCAGCGGCGCGCTGGCTGCGGCCATCAACGCCAAATTCGGCTCCTATGCCGCCTTCAAGGAGGCTTTCGTCAAGTCCGCCGTGGGCAATTTCGGCTCCGGCTGGACCTGGCTGGTTAAGAAGGCCGACGGCACGGTGGACATCGTCAACACCGGCCCGGCCGGCACCCCGCTGACCACCGCCGACAAAGCTCTGCTGACGGTCGACGTCTGGGAACACGCCTACTACATCGACTACCGCAACCTGCGCCCCAAGTTCGTTGAAACTTTCCTGTCCAACCTGGTCAACTGGAGTTTCGCGGAAGCCAACTTCGCCTGATTGATGCTGCCGGCGCACTCAGCGCCCGTAAAAAAGCCGACCTCAAGTCGGCTTTTTTTGCTTTCGGGCAGGCGGAAAAATCAGCGCCTGGCTTCAAACGGGGGCCCGCCCAGCTTGCTGCCGGCCTTGATGCCCTTCTGGGCAAACCAGCCCTTGTTCATTTCCAGGACGTAGCGCACCGGCTTGGCGGAGCAATGGGGGTCCGTGGTTTGCGGCTTCATGTCAGCCAGGTTCACGATGGTGCCGTCGTCCGCCACGAATGYCGCCGTTAGGGGCAGCAAGGTGTTTTTCATCCAGAAACACTGCTGGCTGGGCTGCTCGAACACGAAGATCATGCCTTCCTGGTGCGGCATCTCCTTGCGGAACATCAGGCCGATTTGCCGCTGCTCGGGCGTAAGGGCCACCTGTGCATCAATCAGGTGCATGCCGGCAGACAGCTTGACGCGCTGCAGGTTCATCTGCGGCGCCTCCTGGGCCGAAGCGCGCAGCGGGGAGAGCAGGGCGGCCAGGGCCAAGGCGCTGGCCAGGATCTGGAATACCTTGCCCAAAGAATGGGCGCCAGGTTTGGAAAACATAAAGTCACCACGCATGAAGTTGATCTGCCAGCATAAACGACGCGCATAAAAATGCCCGCACGCGGCGGGCATTTTGACCGAAGTCACCAGGAATTACTTCTTGGCTTCAGCTTTCTTGGCGACAGCGGCGTCAGCCTTTGCCTTCTTGGCGGCAGCGGCTTCAGCTTTCTTGGCTGCGGCGGCTTCAGCTTTTGCTTTCTTTTCAGCAGCGGCTTTTTCTTTCTTGGCGGCCTTGGCGGCAGCTTTTTCTTCCTTGGTCATCTTGGCTGGCTTGGCTTCAGCCTTGGCAGCTGCGGCGGGAGCGGCAGCAGGTGCTGGAGCGGCTGCAGCAGCGGGAGCGGCAGCAGGCTTGGCAGCAGGAGCTTGTGCGTATGCACCAACGGCGAAGAGGCCAGCGATCAAAGCAGCGAGGATTTTGTTCATTTGGAATTTCCTTGATAACGTTATTGGAAAAAATACCCCGAACTTCTCGGAGGCCCTACCGTAACGGAGCCCCTTCCCCGGCCGTTGACACAAGCCCCCAAATTCTTTTGCTCCCTGGATTTACGGCTAGAATTTAGGGGTTTTTACCTAACTGCTACAGGGCGTACCTTCCACGCCTCAGCGCTCACCGGAGACTTTCCTACATGTACCAGCACATCAAGGTGCCTTCCCAAGGCCAGAAAATCACTGTCAACGCCGACAACTCCCTGAACGTCCCTGACGAACCCGTCATTCCGTTCATCGAAGGCGACGGCACCGGTGCCGACATCACGCCGGTCATGTTGAAGGTGGTTGATGCTGCTGTTGCCAAAGCCTATGGCGGCAAGAAGAAGATCCATTGGATGGAAGTGTTTGCCGGTGAAAAGTCCACCAAGGTCTACGGCCCCGACGTGTGGCTGCCCGAAGAAACCCTGCACGCCGTGCGCGACTACGTCGTCTCGATCAAAGGCCCGTTGACGACGCCCGTGGGCGGCGGCATCCGCAGCCTGAACGTCGCGCTGCGCCAGGAACTCGACCTCTACGTCTGCCTGCGCCCCATCCAGTACTTCAAGGGCGTTCCTTCCCCGGTCAAAGAGCCTGAAAAGACCCACATGGTCATCTTCCGCGAGAACTCGGAAGACATCTACGCCGGCATCGAATTCGAATCCGGCAGCGACAAGGCCAAAAAGCTCATCAAGTTCCTGCAGGACGAGATGGGCGTCAAGAAGATCCGCTTCCCGAACACCTCGGGCATCGGCATCAAGCCGGTTTCCAGCGAAGGCACCGAGCGCCTGGTGCGCAAGGCCATCCAGTACGCTATCGACAACGACAAGCCCAGCGTGACCATCGTGCACAAGGGCAACATCATGAAGTTCACCGAAGGCGGCTTCCGTGACTGGGCCTACGCCCTGGCCAAGAAGGAATTCGGCGCGGTGGAAATCGACGGCGGCCCATGGATGAAGTTCAAGAACCCGAGGACCGGCAAGGAAATCACCGTCAAGGACAGCATCGCCGACGCCTTCCTGCAGCAGATCCTGTTGCGCCCCGCTGAATACAGCGTGATCGCCACCCTGAACCTGAACGGCGACTATGTGTCCGACGCGCTGGCGGCCCAGGTCGGCGGCATCGGCATCGCCCCCGGCGCCAACCTGAGCGACACCGTCGCGATGTTTGAAGCCACCCACGGCACGGCGCCCAAGTACGCCGGCAAGGACTACGTCAATCCCGGTTCCGAAATCCTCTCGGCCGAAATGATGCTGCGCCACATGGGCTGGACCAAGGCTGCCGACCTGATCATCAGCTCGATGGAAAAGTCCATCGAGTCCAAGAAGGTCACCTATGACTTCGCCCGCCTCATGGAAGGCGCGACCCAGGTCAGCTGCTCCGGTTTCGGCCAGGTCATGATCGACCACATGTAAAGCGCCTAAGCGGGCCCAGCCCTCTATTCTGAAGCCGCCCGGGAGCAATCCCGAGGCGGTTTTTTCATGTCCGCGAAATAAGCAAAAAATCACGCTTGAATGTCGCGTTCCCGCCACCAATTTCCCTAACAGGCGCACTGGGTTATATCGGTGGCTAGAATGAATTCCATGGCAACCAAGTCTCCCAAAACCCCAAACACTCCGGTGCAGCATCCGGTACCAGCCGTCAGGCCGGACAACGGAGGGGATTCGGTCGTGCTGGAGCGCCGGCCGCAAAAGACCAAACCGCCGCAGATGTACCAGGTCGTCCTGCTCAACGACGACTACACCCCCATGGAGTTCGTGGTGGTGGTGATCCAGGAGTTTTTTAACAAGGACCGGGAAACCGCCACGCAGATCATGCTGAAGATCCACCTGGACGGCAAAGGCGTCTGCGGGGTTTTCTCCAGGGATGTGGCCGCCACCAAGGTCGACCAGGTCACCGAAGCCGCCCGCAAGAACGGCCATCCGCTGCAGTGTGTCAGCGAGCCCATTGAATAATTGCAAATCCGGCCAATATTCGAGCTATAAGTCAGTTAAGTAACCCAAGCAAGCCGAAAGGAAGATCAATGATTGCCCAGGAATTAGAAGTCAGCTTGCACATGGCGTTTGTCGAGGCGCGCCAGCAGCGCCACGAGTTCATCACCGTTGAGCACCTCCTGCTTGCCTTGCTGGACAACCCCAGTGCCGCCGAAGTGCTGCGAGCCTGCTCCGCCAATGTCGACGATTTGCGCAAGTCGCTCGCCAACTTCATCAAGGACAACACCCCGCAGGTGGCGGGCACCGATGATGTCGACACGCAGCCCACGCTGGGCTTCCAGCGCGTGATCCAGCGCGCCATCATGCACGTGCAGTCCACCGGCAACGGCAAGAAGGAAGTCACCGGCGCCAACGTGCTGGTCGCCATCTTCGGCGAGAAAGACTCGCACGCCGTGTATTACCTCCACCAGCAGGGCGTCACCCGCCTGGACGTGGTGAACTTCATCGCCCACGGCATCAAGAAGAGCGATCCGCCCGAGCCCGCCAAGGCCGGCGAGAGCGCGGCCGAGAACGAAGAGGGCGCCGAGAAGAACGAAAAGGCCTCTCCGCTCGAGCAGTTCACCGTCAACCTGAACCAGCTCGCCAAGGACGGCAAGATCGACCCGTTGATCGGCCGCCAGTACGAGGTCGAGCGCGTCATCCAGATCCTCTGCCGCCGCCGCMAGAACAACCCGCTGCTSRYCGGCGAGGCCGGCGTGGGCAAGACCGCCATCGCCGAGGGCCTGGCCTGGCGCATCACGCAAAAAGACGTGCCCGAGATCCTGGCCGAAGCCAATGTGTATTCGCTCGACATGGGCGCCTTGCTCGCGGGCACCAAATACCGCGGCGACTTCGAGCAGCGCCTCAAGGGCGTGCTCAAGGCGCTGAAGGACAAGCCCAACGGCATCCTCTTCATCGACGAGATCCACACCCTGATCGGTGCCGGCGCGGCCTCGGGCGGCACGCTGGACGCGTCCAACCTGCTCAAGCCCGCGCTCAGCTCGGGCCAGCTCAAGTGCATTGGCGCGACCACCTTCACCGAATATCGCGGCATCTTCGAAAAAGACGCGGCCCTGTCGCGCCGTTTCCAGAAGGTCGACGTGGTCGAGCCCACGGTGCAGGAAACCGTGGACATCCTCAAGGGCCTGAAGTCGCGCTTTGAAGAGCACCACAGCGTCAAGTACGCCGTGGCGGCCCTGCAGGCCGCGGCGGAGCTCAGCGCCAAGTACATCAACGACCGCCACCTGCCCGACAAGGCAATTGACGTGATCGATGAAGCCGGCGCCGCCCAGCGCATCCTGCCCGCGTCCAAACGCAAGAAGATCATCACCAAGGCCGAGGT
>NZ_JBFUBY010000271.1:0-7333 GCF_056405515.1 Polaromonas sp. P1_G2 | reverse complement strand
GCTTTGTGATCCGCGGAATCTCGAGCAACATTCCTTTCCAGGCGGCCTTGCTGGCGCATCCCAAATTCGTCGCGGGCGATTTCAACACCGGTTTTATCGCCGAGAACTACAGCAAGGGCTTTCACGCCGAGGATGTGCCGCACGAGGACCCGTCCTTCCTGCTGGCGCTGGCGGCCTACGTCAATCGCCGCATGCTGGGCCGCGCGGCCGGCATCAGCGGCCAGCTGCCTGGCCATGGCGTGACGGTGGGCGAAGAGTTCGCCGTGGTCGGCCTGGGAGCGGCCGGGCAGAACACCACACACCCGGTGACGGTGCGCAACTACCAGGCGCAAACCGGTTCCGGCACAGTCGAGGTGGGTGCGCGGAGTTATGAAATCTGCAGCAACTGGCACCTGGGCGGCGCGCGCATTCGCGGCACCGTCAACGGCCAGCCTTTTGCGGCGCAGGTGGAGCGCGGCGTGGGCCGCAATCCGCTGGCCATCCGCATCGCCCACAACGGCACGCGGCTGGACGCGCTGGTGCTGACGCCCCGCGCGGCGCAACTGCATGCCTTGATGCCCTACAAGGCGCCGCCCGACATGAGCCGCTATGTGCTGTCGCCCATGCCGGGACTGCTGGTGGACGTGGCGGTTCAGGTGGGACAGAAAGTGCAGGCCGGCGAGCGCGTGGCCGTGATTGAAGCCATGAAGATGGAAAACGTGCTGTTCGCTGTGGCTGACGGTGTGGTCGGCAAGGTCCTGGCCGCCAAGGGCGAGTCGCTCAGCGTAGACYAGCCCATCGTGGAGTTCCAGGCATGAGTGCGGCCCGTCCTTTCAAGGTACTGGGCATCCAGCAAATCGCCATAGGCGCCGCCAGCAAGGATCGCCTGCGCACGCTGTGGGTGGACATGCTGGGACTGGAAGTCGCCGGCAACTTCGTCAGCGAACGCGAGAATGTGGACGAGGACATCTGCGTCATCGGCAGCGGCCCGTTCAAGGTCGAGGTCGACCTGATGCAGCCGCTGGACATGGACAAAAAACCCGCGGTACACACCACGCCGCTCAACCACGTGGGCCTGTGGATAGACGACCTGCCCAAAGCCGTGGAATGGCTGACGGCCCAGGGTGTGCGTTTTGCGCCGGGCGGCATACGCAAGGGGGCCGCGGGTTTTGACATCTGCTTTTTGCACCCCAAAGCCAGCGACGAATTTCCGATTGCGGGCGAGGGTGTGCTGATCGAGATGGTGCAGGCGCCGCCTGAAGTCATCAAGGCCTTCGCGGCCCTGGGGTAAACGCGGAGAGGCCAGGGAGCGGGCCGGGCTGCCCCTGGATGAGGGCGCGCTTAAGCCCTCTTTTTTCTCAATTGGCCGCTGTGCAATTCTTCACAATGGTTTCAAGAGAAGCGCAACCTGCGTTTCCATTTGAAGAAGACTTTTTTGATGAATCCCGGCACGCTGTTGAATCCTGGCATCCGGCTGCTCCGTCGCCTGCAGCTTGGGGGAAAGCTCGCGTGGCTTGCGGTTTTGTCGGCCCTGCCGCCTTTGCTCGTCGTGTTGCAGTTCACGCTGGCATCCAGGCCGGCTGAGGGCCTGGCTGCGCTGGCAACGGCATGCGGCTTGATCCTCGCGCTGCTGCTTTACTTTCTGCTCGCCTTCCGTTGCGTGATGGCCGACGGCATCGACCAGCTGGCCAGGGCCACGGGCAAGATGGTCGCCGGCGACTTGCGAATCGAACCTGCAGGCAGCGGCGCCGACGAGTTGGGCCGCCTGCTGGCCTCCACGTCCGCACTCAGCCACACACTCTCGGGCATGGTGGCCAATGTGCGCAGCAACGCGGCATTTGTGGCGCACTCTGGCCAGAGCATGGCCAGGGGCAACCGTGAGCTGTCGGACCGCACCGAACAGCAGGCCGCCAACCTGGAGCAGACGGCGGCCAGCGTCGAACAGCTGTCTTCCACCGTCCGGGACAATGCCGGCAGGGCCGGCCAGGCCAATCTGCAGGCAGCCCAGGTGCGGGACCTGGCCGAGGCCGGCGCCGCGGCCATGACGGAGGCCGTCGCTTCCGTGGAGGCCATTCACGGCGGCGCCAGGCGCATGGACGAGATCGTCGGCGTGATCGACGGCCTGGCTTTCCAGACCAAYATCCTGGCCCTCAATGCCGCGGTGGAGGCTGCCCGCGCGGGAGAGTCGGGCCGTGGTTTCGCGGTGGTGGCCGCCGAGGTGCGCTCGCTTGCCAAACGGTCGGCCGAGTCGGCGAAGGAAATCCGCCAGCTGATCGGCGAGTCTTCGCGGCAGGTGGAGGCCAGCGTGCAAACCATACGCACGGCGGGAAGCAGCATCACGCACATGGTTTCCGGCATCCGCGACGTGGCGGCCAATATGGTGCAGATTTCGAAGTCCAGCACTGAGCAAAGCGCCAGCCTTGGCGAAATCACGACGGCGGTCCGGCAGCTCGACAAAATCACCCAGGACAACGCGCAGATGGTGGAGCGCGCCGTGGCGCAGGCCACCAGGCTTGAGGGGCGGGCGAGCACCTTGGTGCAGTCGGTGGCCGGCTTCAGGCTGCAGCAGGGATCGGCCGAGGAAGCGTGTGCCATGGTGGGACGGGCCATCGCGCATGGCCGCAACATGCCCAGGGATGTCTTCTTGCGCGACCTCACCAACCCCGCCAAGGGTTTCCATGACCGCGACATGTACGTCTTTGCGCTGGACAGCCGCGGCACCTACCTGGCGTTTGGCGGCAACCCGGCCAAGCTGGGCACGCGTGTGCAGGACATCCCCGGCATTGACGGGCAGGGGCTGCTGGAGGCCATTGTTTCGCAGGCCGGCGAGGAGCCGGGCTGGGTCGAGTACGACATCACCAACCCGGCCACGGGCAAGGTCCAGACCAAGATGTCATTCGTGCAGCAGGCCGGCGACATCTTCGTGGGCTGCGGTGTCTACAAAAACATCGTGTCAGCCTGAGGCGGCGGGGTCGCGTTTGGCGCGGGCGCGGGCCAGCGCGGCTTCGATCACGGCGCGCTTGCGCTCGGCGCTGCTGTCATCGGTTGACGAAGCGGATGCGGGAGCGGCCGGCCTGTCTTCCGCTTGGAACGGCTGGGCGCTTTCGGTGGTTGGCTGCGGGATTGCGGCGCTTTCCTTGGGGTAACGCCGGCCGTGAAGCTCATAGCGGCTGCGCGCCGTGTCGGCTTGCTGCGGCGACCACGCCTCCCAGCCGGTGCGCGCGCCGGTGATGTTTTCGAGGCTGATGCAGTCGACCGGGCACACCGGGATGCACAGCTCGCAGCCCGTGCACCAGGGCTCGATCACGGTATGCATCATCTTGTTGCTGCCCATGATGGCGTCGGTCGGGCAGGCCTTGAGGCACAGGGTGCAGCCTATGCACCAGTTCTCGTCAATGACGGCCATAGCGCGCGGGCCTTCCGTGCCGTTGGCAGGATTCAGGGGCAGGACGGGCAGGCCGGTGATGGCCGCAAGGCGCTGAACGCCTTCGGCGCCGCCCGGCGGGCACTGGTTGATCGCGGCTGCGCCGGAGGCCATGGCTTCGGCATAGGCCGAGCAGTCGGGGTAACCGCAGCGGGTGCACTGGGTTTGGGGCAGGGCGGCGTTGAGGCGCTCTGCCAGGCGGGAGGCTATGGGGGAAGTCACCGGCTTATTGTCCTACCAGTCATGGCCCCAGGGCCTGCCGCTGCCGGCGTGTTCAGGCTTGCTTGCTGCGCGCGGTCTTTTTTGCCGCCGGCTTTGCAGCGGGCTTGGCGGATTTTGCGGCAGGCTTTGCTGTTGCGGCGCGTTTGGCCGCAGCCGAAGGCTTGTTGTTCTCAAGAATAAAAGCCTTGACCTGCGGGTACACAATGTCGCGCCAGCGGCGGCCGCTGAAGATGCCGTAGTGGCCCGCGCCCTTGACCTCGAGGTGCTTTTGCAGCCCCTTGGGGATGTTGTAGCAAAGGCTGTGGGCCGCCTCGGTCTGGCCCGAACCGGAGATGTCGTCGAGTTCACCTTCGACGGTGAAGTGGGCCGTGGTCTTGATGTCCTGGGGACGCACGCGCTCAAGTTCGCCGTCCACATTCTTGACGTCCCAGTTGCCGTTCACCAGCTTGAACTCCTGGAACACCGTCTTGATGGTTTCCAGGTAGTAATCGGCGTCCATGTCGAGCACGGCGTTGTATTCGTCATAGAACTTGCGGTGGGCCTCGGCGCTGGCGTCGTCACCCTTGAGCAGGTCCTTGAAGTAGTCGTAGTGGCTGCTGGCGTGGCGGTCGGGGTTCATCGCGACGAAGCCGGTGTGCTGCAGAAAGCCGGGGTAGACGCGGCGGCCGGCGCCCGGGAAGTTGCTGGGCACGCGGTAAATCACATTATTTTCAAACCACTCATAGCTCTTGTTCATGGCCAGGTTGTTCACGGCCGTCGGCGATTTGCGCGCATCGATGGGGCCGCCCATCATGGTCATGCTCAGCGGGGTGGTCTCACCGCGCGAGGCCATCAGCGACACGGCCGCGAGCACCGGCACGGTGGGCTGGCAGACGCTGATGACGTGGCAGTTGCCGTAAATGCCCTGGATGTGGCGAATGAATTCCTGCACGTAGTTGACGTAGTCGTCCAGGTGGAAGGAGCCGTCGGACAGCGGCACGGTGCGCGCGTTTTTCCAGTCGGTGATGTAGACCTTGTGGTCCTTGAGCATGGTGCGCACGGTGTCGCGCAGCAAGGTGGCGTAGTGGCCGGACAGCGGCGCCACGATCAGCACCGCCGGTTCGCCCTTCAGGCCCGTCAGCGTGGCGGGATCGTCGGTGAAACGCTTGAAGCGGCGCAGTTCGCAAAAGGGTTTGTCGATTTCCACGCGTTCGTGGATGCTGACATCGGTGCCGTTGACGTCGACGGTCCGGATGTCAAAGGCCGGTTTTTCATAATCCTTGCCCAACCGGTAAATCAGGCTGTAACCGGCTGCCACACGCTGGGCGAAAGGGTTTTGCCCGAGCGGCGACAGGGGGTTGCCGTAGAGCTTGGCGGCAGCCTGTGCGAAGTCAACAAAGGGCTCCATCAAGGTGCGCTGGGTTTCATAGACTTGGTACAGCATCGGGGGTCAACCTTGGTTATGTCGTTATGAAGTAAAACGTAGTATGTTGCAGTGCAATATAACAGGCGGGCGGCGCACTGATTTGAGGATAACCACCAATTCCGGGCGCTTTTCACGGGATTGGTGCCAAAGCGCCACGCAGGTGGGCCGGGGCTTGTTTTGCCGATAAACCGCCGCCACCTGAGGAATTGTAGGAACACTTACCATTCTGCCCTCGGCCAGCGGTCAAACCGCAGCTGATTTTGTGCATTTCCGCGCATTGGCTGACCGAAGGCTGGTGGCTGACCGGCATGGACAAGCCCAAGACCATCCACGACTTCGGCGGTTTTCCGCAGGAGCTGTTCGACCAGCAATACCCCGCGCCCGGCGACCCGTCCGCCGCGCAGGCCATCAGCCAGCTGGTGCGCCAGCGGGCCTCGGCGCCGCTGGGCATCGATGAAAGCGAATGGGGACTGGACCATGGCGCCTGGTCGGTGCTCAAGCCCATGTTCCCGGATGCGGACATCCCGGTGATCCAGCTCAGCATGGACTACGGCCGCGCGCCCGAGGACCACTATGCGCTGGCGAAGCAGCTCAAGGCCTTGCGCGAGCGCGGGGTGCTGGTGGTGGCTAGCGGCAACATCGTGCACAACCTGCGCCAGATGCAGCGCGGCGCGACGGGCAGCCAGGCCTACGACTGGGCGCTGGAGTTCGACCAGATCACGGGCGGCTACCTGCAGCAGGGCAACCTCGACGCGCTGCAGAACTTCCAGAAGCTGGGCCAGGTCGCCAAAATGGCGCATCCCACCCATGAGCACTACCTGCCCCTGCTGTATGCCGCCGGCGCCGCCGACGGGAAGGAGCCCATGCGCTTTTTCAACACCAGCTTCCAGGCGGGGTCGATCTCGATGCGATCGGCGGTGTGGGGCTAGGCGCTCAGGTGCTGGTTCGCAGCCAGGGCCAGCGTACCCGGTAGGCCGCGGCCTTCTTTTCAAACAGCGGCAGGTGAGGGCACAGCGGATTTGGGCTGAGCCGGCCTTGGTACAGATCGTCCAGGCTGTTGGGTGCGTAAAGCTCCAGGCCTGAGCCGCCCGCTTTCAGGCCTACGCAGGTGCTGGTGACCAGGAAACGGTCAATGCCGTCCCGGGAACTGCGCAGGGCAGGGTAGGGAAAACCGAAGTAGTCCTGGTACCAGGTATGGACCCGGGCCTGGTTTTTCGCTTCCACCGTGATGCCCTGGCCGGCAAAGCAGGCCAGGACCCTCTCATTGACCCGGGCCTCCGCCGCCTCCGAAAGATCTGAGGGGTCGAAGTAAAACAGGTCGTAGTCCTTGATGTGGGCTTCTGGCGGGTTGCCTGAGCGCAGGTTCCAGACAGTCTGAAAAAGGCAGCCCGCGACCAGCCAGGCATCCGGCAGGCCCAGGGCGGGTAACTGCGCCAGGATGCGCTGGTTGTTGCGGTTTTGCAGGACGTCCCGGATGAAGACATCCGGGCTGGCAGGCTCAGAAGGCGTCAGGGGAATCAGACGACCTTGGCAATCGACGCGCAGACGTAGTCGATGTTCTTGCTGTTGAGCGCGGCCACGCACATGCGGCCGGTGTCGGTGCCGTAGACGCCGAACTCGTTGCGCAGGCGCACCATCTGGTCCTTGCTGAGGCCGGAATAGCTGAACATGCCGATCTGGGCGGTGACGAAGCTCATGTCTTCCTTGACGCCGGCGGCCTTCAGGCCGTCCACGAGCTTTTGGCGCATGGCCTTGATGCGAACACGCATTTCGCCCAGTTCCTGCTCCCATTGGGTGCGCAGCGCCGGCGTGTTGAGCACCATGGCCACCACCATGCCGCCGTGGATCTGCGGGTTGCTGTAATTGGTGCGAATGACCAGCTTGAGCTGCGACAGCACGCGGTCGGCTTCTTCTTTGGACTCGCAGAGCACCGACAGGGCGCCCACGCGTTCGCCATAGAGGCTGAAGCTCTTGGAGAAGGACGTCGACACGAAAAAGCTCAGGCCGGCGGCCACAAATTTGCCGATGACGGCGCCGTCTTCCGCAATGCCGTGGCCAAAGCCCTGGTAGGCCATGTCGAGGAAAGGCGTCAGCTTGCGCGCCTTGACGGCGGCGATCACCTGGTCCCACTGGGCGGCGGTGATGTCGTAGCCGGTCGGGTTGTGGCAGCAGGCRTGCAGCACGACGATGGTGCCTTCGGCTGCCGCGTTGAGGGCGGCGAGCATGCCCTCGAAGTTGATGCCGCGCTTGGCTGCGTCGTAGTAAGGATAGCTTTCAACGACAAAACCGGCCTGGCTGAAAAG
>NZ_JBFUBY010000270.1:0-5586 GCF_056405515.1 Polaromonas sp. P1_G2 | reverse complement strand
CCCTCGGACCGGGCGCAGATAGGCGGTGTTTTCACCAACCGGCTGCGCCTGGGCATGCTGCTGCAGACCGACCCGACCGTGATCTACGGCCTGGGCAGCAAGTTCGACGGCAACCTGCGCAAGCGCGACCTGCTGGCCGACACCCCTTACAACACCTACACCCGCGCCGGCCTGCCGCCCACGCCGATCGCCATGCCGGGCCGGGCCGCCTTGCTGGCGGCGGTGCAGCCGGCGCCGACCAAGGCCATCTACTTTGTCGCGCGCGGCGACGGCAGCAGCCATTTCAGCGGCAGCCTCGATGAGCACAACCGCGCGGTGAACAAATACATAAGAGGCCAGTGACCATGAGCACCAGACCTCTGAGCGGCCTCTTCATCAGCTTCGAAGGCATAGACGGCGCCGGCAAGTCCACGCACATCGCCGGCCTGGCCGAGGCTTTCAAGGCCGAGGGCAGGGCGGTGACGCTGACGCGCGAGCCCGGCGGCACGCCGCTGGCCGAGAAGCTGCGCGCCATGGTGCTCAACGACGCCATGGACCCGCTGACTGAGTCACTGCTGATCTTTGCGGCCCGGCGTGACCACATCGTCAACGTGATCGCCCCGGCGCTGCTGCGCGGCGACGTGGTGCTGTGCGACCGTTTCACCGACGCCACCTTTGCCTACCAGGGCGCGGGGCGAGGCTTTGACCTGACGCTGCTGGCGACGCTGGAGCAATGGGTGCAGTCCGACGAAGGCCTGCTGGGCGACCCGGCCGGCAACTCGCCGATGAAGCCCGAGGTCGAAACCGTGATCGAGCCGCACCTGACGGTTTGGTTCGATCTGGCGCCCGAAGAAGCCGCGCTGCGCCTGGCCGGTGCGCGCGTGCCCGATAAATTCGAGGCCCAGCCGGTGGAGTTTTTCCGCCGCGTGGCGCAAGGTTATGCCGACCGGCAGAAAAAGCACCCCGAACGTTTTGCCCGCATTGACGCCGCCAAGGGCCGCGACGAGGTCTGGCAGGCGGTGTGCCAGGTCTTTATGGCCAAGGGCTGGCTGCCATGAGCGATACCGATACCGTGAACGCCCCGGCCGAATCAAACAACCCGCCGCTGGCGCCCTGGCTGCAAACCCAGCTTGAAAGCCTGCTGGCCCAGCGCGGCCACGCCTGGCTGCTCAGCGGGCCTTCGGGCCTGGGCCAGTTCGAACTGGCGCTGGCGCTGGCCCGCGCCTGGCTCTGCGAAGAAGCCACACCCCAGGGCGCCTGCGGCCATTGCGGCAGCTGCCACGCGGTCGACGTGCACACCCATGCCGACCTCTGCATGCTGATGCCCGAGACCCTGTCGCTGGCCCTGGGCTGGCCGCTGGAC
The DNA here is from genome assembly GCF_056405515.1 of Polaromonas sp. P1_G2. NCBI lineage: Bacteria > Pseudomonadati > Pseudomonadota > Betaproteobacteria > Burkholderiales > Comamonadaceae > Polaromonas > Polaromonas sp. P1_G2. The sequence continues at coordinate 4,244 of NZ_JBFUBY010000270.1, read as the reverse complement.
GAAAAAACCCAGGACGAGCTCGACAGCAAGAAGCGCAAGCCCAGCAAGGAAATCAAGGTCGACGCCGCGCGCGAAGCCGTGTCCTTCACCCAGTTCACGCGTTCGCGCGGCACGACCAAGGTCGTGCTGGTGTTCCCGGCCGAGCGCATGAACAACGTCACGGCCAACACCCTGCTCAAGACACTTGAGGAGCCGCCCGGCGCCGTCAAGTTCATCCTGGCCACCGACGCGGCGCACCAGTTGCTGCCCACCATACGCAGCCGCTGCCTGGGCCACACCATGGTCTGGCCGGACTTCGAACTGGCGCTGGGCTGGCTCCAGCAAGAGACCAGCCAGGCGGGCGAGGGCGGCGCCCCCAAAAAAGCCACACCCGCGCCCAAGCCGGCCGACCTGCAAACCCTGCTGGTCGCGGCCGGCGGGCGCCCGGCCGATGCGCTGGCCTGGGCGCAGGAGAGCCCGCCCGGCGAATCCGCCCAGCATTGGCAGGCCCTGCCCAAAGCCATGGCGCGCGGCGATGTCAGCGCCCTGTCGGACTGGGCGCCCGCGCAGGCGGTCGATGCCCTGCAAAAGCTTTGCCACGACGTGCTGGCCGTGCGCATGGGCGCCGCACCGCGGTTTTTCAATGCCGCCGACCTGTCCGCCGCGGCCGGCAAGGCCGGCGCCGGGCTGTATGCGCTGGCCAGCTGGTCGCGCGAGCTGTCGGCCATTGCCCGCACCGTCGAGCATCCTTACAACCCGGGCCTGATGCTCGAATCCCTGGTCAGCCGCGCCCGGCTGGCGCTCAACGCCAAATAAAGGCGGCCATTCTTGCTGCAATTCCGGACATCGCCCCTCCCAAACCGATAAACTAAAGCCATGAGCACAACGCCCCCCGCCAGTTCCCCCGCAGCCGCCGGCGCCCGGCCCAGCGTCGTCCAGCTGGCCATCAAGGAAAAAGCGGCGCTCTATGCCGCCTACATCCCGCTGTTCAAGGAAGGCGGCGTTTTTATCCCCACGGCACGCGACTACAAGCTCGGCGACGACGTCTACGTGCTGCTGACGCTGCCCGAAGACACGCAGCGCTACCCGGTGGCCGGCAAGGTCGCCTGGGTCACCCCGGGCAGGGCGGCCGGCAACCGTACCCAGGGCGTGGGCGTACGTTTTCCGTCCGACGAAAAATCCCGCCTGCTCAAGATCAAGATCGAGGAAATCCTCGGCGCGCACCTGGCCTCCGACAGGCCCACGCAGACGATTTAAGCCAGCCGGCGGCTGCGCCGGCCGCCCCGGGTTTCATGCATTCAAACTCTGTTCCTCTGTATATATAGAGGGGCAGCAGCACCTATCCAGAGCCTGGAGCTATTCCGGAAATGTTCACCGACTCCCACTGCCACTTAAGCTTTCCCGAGCTGCAGGCCCAGCTGCCGCAAATCCGACAGGCCATGCAGGACGCCCAGGTCGACCGGGCGCTGTGCATCTGCACCACCCTGGAAGAGTTCGAGACCGTCCACGGGCTGGCCACGCGCTATGACAACTTCTGGGCCACCGTGGGTGTGCACCCCGACAACGAAGACGTGCGCGAACCCAGCCTCGACGACCTGCTGGAGCGCGCCGCCCTGCCCAAGGTGGTCGGCATCGGCGAAACCGGGCTCGACTACTACCGCCTGGGCGAGCGCACCGTGGCCGACATGGAATGGCAGCGCGAACGCTTCAGGGTCCACATACGCGCGGCCCGGCAGACCGCCAAACCGCTGGTCATCCACACCCGCAGCGCCTCCGACGACAYGATTGCCATCCTCAAGGAGGAGGGCGGCAACGCGGGGCAGGCCGGCGCCGCCACCGGCGTTTTCCATTGCTTCACCGAAACCCTGGCAGTCGCCCGCGCGGCGCTGGACCTCGGGTTTTACATCTCGTTTTCCGGCATCCTGACCTTCAAGAATGCGGCCGACCTGCGCGAGGTTGCCCAGTTCGTGCCGCTGGACCGCATGCTGATAGAGACCGACAGCCCCTACCTTGCCCCCATGCCTTACCGCGGCAAAACCAACAATCCGTCTTACGTGCCCTTCGTCGCCAAACAGATTGCCGAACTGACCCAGCAGCCGCTGGAGGCCATCGCCGAAGCCACCAGCCGCAACTTCGAGCAGCTGTTCAATGGGGTCAAAGCGCCATGAAAAACCTCATCCATTACTTTAAGAAGACAATTTACCTTATTGTTATTTCTGGATTTTCTTCCGTGAATGCCGGCTCCTACGAAGACTTCTTCCTGGCCATCAAACAGGACAATCCCGCCGTCATCCAGAACCTGCTGCAGCGCGGGTTTGACCCCAATACGGTCGATCCCAACGGCCAGACCGGCCTGTTTATCGCCCTGCGCGAGCCTTCGCCCAAGTCCGCCGAAGTGCTGGTCGACTGGCCAAAAATCGACGTCAACGCCCTCAACAGCAAGGGTGAAAGCGCCCTCATGCTGGCCGTCCTCAAGGACCACCAGGCATTGGCTGAAAAGCTGATCAAGAAGGGCGCCGACGTCAACAAGACCGGCTGGACGCCGCTGCATTACGCCGCCACCAACGGCCACCTGGCCCTTATCAGCCTGCTGCTGGAGAACAACGCCTACATCGACGCCGAATCGCCCAACGGCACAACACCTCTGATGATGGCCGCCATGTACGGCACGGCCGAGGCCGTGAAGCTGCTGYTGCAGGAAGGCGCCGACCCGCAGCTCAAGAACCAGCAAGGCCTGACCGCCGTGCAGTTCGCCGAGCGCGGCAACCGCCCGGACTCCGTCGAAGCGATAGCAGCCGCGATCCGCGCCAAGCGGCCGGCCGGGCAATGGTGACGCGGGACTTCAAGATCCAGAAGTTCGCCAATGCACTGGTTCCCGGTGCCGTGACCTTTGCATGGGTCAATGGTGACGCCACGCTCAAGCACATCCGGAAAAAGTACGGCGGCCTGTGGGTGGGCGGCAAGGTCACGGTAACGCCCGACGGCATCCGTTTCGCACCCAATGGAATGAACAAGGCTCTGCACGTCGGCCTGGAGTCAGTCCACATTCCCTTGGCCGGGATCACGTCGGTGCACCGGGAGTTTGGCTGGCTGACCGGCATCGTGGTGGTCAAACATGTCGGGGGTGAATTCCGGTTCCGGTGCTTCGGGGCAAAGCAGACAGCAAAGGCGCTGGAATCCAGAATGCCGGGGACCCGGTCTTTATCTTTAGGTTCCACGATGTATATTCCGGACTCGTTATTACAACTATGTAGTTAGAGTCTCGTTGTCATAACACCACGATCTTTGTGATGTTAAGTAAACCCTCCCCTAATCGGAGGGTTTTTTAATGCCGAGAGCGCATCGGTCAGATGGTCAGCTAGAAAAATATCTGTTGCCAGTATGCTCTAGATGCCATCAAAGGAACATGCTCACCATGCGCTCAGATCATCCCGACCCCGAAGTTAGTGCAGCAGTCAAAAACCTTTTGACCGCAACTAGCGACGCTCTCACGCTTCAAGAACTGCAAGCAATGCCCGCCCGAATTGGTACCCAGTTGATCGCGACCAACGGAAGCGAGTTTCTTTTTTCAATGCCGCCCGGCATGCGGGAAGATTTTCAAGAGTACCAATTATTTTTTATGGGCAGATTGTTCGAAGTGCGGCAAATGCTTGATTTTTCAAAGTATTCCTTGGTGAACTTCCCGAAAGAAATGGAAGATCGCCGTGAGCTAGTACAAGAGAAATTCGCCGCGCTGATCCTAACCACAGAGGTTGGCCTCGGTTGGTTTGCTCCAGCTCGCTGGGACGACTTGGGGGAAGTCCAAAAGTCGCTTTGTAAGCCTAAATTTATCGAAGACAACATACGTGCCCATCTGATGTGAATTCAGATAAAGAGGGATGGAGCTGACTGATGGATCAAAACATTCCACGATATGTATTCCGGACTCGTTATTACAACTATGTAGTTAGAGTCTCGTTGTCATAACACCACGATCTTTGTGATGTTAAGTAAACCCTCCCCTAATCGGAGGGTTTTTTTATGCCCGAGCGATTCACCCTATGAGTGACTAGGAGGAGGGCTGAGAATCAAGTCTAATAGCTAACGGCCGCTTTCGGCCAAAAGCGGGCATGGTGAGTCCATAAGTAGAGTCAGCCTCAGTGAAATTCGAGATCGTTTATATTTTTGAGACACAGCGACCGGTGATGCTTTTCGCTCGTCAAGTGGAACCGGGCGATTTCACACTCGCGCAGTCACCGATGCTGGGTGGGGTGCCTATCAAACGC
>NZ_JBFUBY010000269.1:0-9197 GCF_056405515.1 Polaromonas sp. P1_G2 | reverse complement strand
CCCCAGACCACAGCACGCCGTTTCCGACGGTCGTGGCTTGGGTCGCCGTCAAGTCACCTGGCAGCATGCGGTAGCGGTCCATAAACCCGATGTAAGCCGTCTGGATGCCAGACTTCTGGTCGATGATGTTGCGCACGCGCGCCGACTGGATCAGTTCCTGGCCGCGCAGGATGCCGCCTATCAGCAGGCCGACGATCATCAGCACAATGGCGATTTCGACGAGGGTGAAGCCGCGTTGGCGGCGTGAAGGCAATGGACGTTTCATGATGCTTGGCTCCTGTGGATGTTTGCGATGACGAGGGGACTGACGGGAAAGCAAAAGCGGTGATCGGGCCCGGACGATGACCGCGCCGGTCGAACGTTTGAGATGGACGCTACGGATGCGCAGTTCATGCCGTGCGTACTCCATAAGCCGTGGCCATGCGCAATGCGTCGTCGACGGCGCTGCTGGCGGTGGATACGGGCAGTTTGTGAGCGGCTGGCGGCGCTGCTTGCGTTGTGGGCGCAATGGGGGGCTCTTGCGGTTGGGCCTGGAGCACCGCGGACTGGTAGAGCGGATTGCCGGGGTCCAGTTCATGGCCTAGAACCAGAACACGGTCCCAGAGTTCTCCTTTTTCGCCGGTCAGCTCGCGCAAGAGGTGTATGCGCTGCGCGAAGCCGGCGCTGTCGCCCCTGGTGTACAGCACGCGCGCCAGCAGGAACCAGGCCTCGTGGCTGCGCGGGTTTTGGCGGAGCTGGGTGTCCAGCAGCTGTTGCGCGTCGGCCAGGTGGCCGAGGGCCAGCAGGGCGCGGGCTTCGTCCAACTGGGATGTATCTGCCGGCGCCGGCGCTTTCCGTTGCTGCATGTAGTCACCGTAGGCGCGTTCGGCTTCGGCCGGGGTGAGTTCGAAGACGGAGCCCGCGGCGCCTACGCTGTCGGTGAACTGGGGGCGGCGCCGGGCGCGCCTGAAACGCAGGGCCCCGAAGATGGACAGTGGCACAGCTAACCCCGCAAGCACCCAAAGCCAGATGGATGCATGGCCGTCACGGCGGGTGGGCTGCATGGGCGGCAGGCTTGCGGCTTTGGGCGCCGACACCACAGCTGATGGAACGGGTGCGGTTGCCGTGGCGGATGCCGGGGTTTCCGGCAGAGGCGCCGGCGGCGCAGCGGCCGCGGCCTGGTCGGCCAGATCGCGAATTTGCCGCGCGTTGTGCTCCAGCTCCTGCATGCGCGCCTGCTGGTCGGCCTCGCGGCGCTGTTGCGCGATGCGGTCAGCCTGATCCGATTTGGCCTTGGCGAGCCGCAGGCGGTCTTGCGCCGGCCTGGCAGCGGGTGCGGAGCGGCGCGTTGAAACCACTCCCGCATGCTCGCTTTTTTTGACGGCTGGGCGCGYTGCTTCAGTCCGCATGCCCGGTATCGCCCTTGGCTTGACTGTCGGTGCGGGTTTGACGCTTTCGGCGAGGGGCTCCGGGGCTTCTGTTTGCGTTTGCGCTGCGGTGGGGAGTTCCGCAACCTCGGCCATCACTACCGGGGCGGGAGAAGAAAACTGAGGGGCGGGCTGCCTGGAATTGCTCGCGTCATCCAGCAGCAATACATAAGGCTGCTGTGAGCTGCCCGTGGGCCATGAAAATTCCAGTACCAGCTCAAGCAGCTGCGTCTGCGCCGCTTGGGGGGCCTGCAGGAGTAGCGCGGCGCGCCGGCGTAAGCCTTGCACTTGCAACAAGGAGACTTGCGCATTGCCCAGCCATGCCGGGTAGGCGATGCCGTTCTCGCGGAATGCCTGCTCGGAGGCGAGCTTCACCTGCAGGCCGGGCTGGATCTCGGATGCCAGCTCAATCTCCACGCGTAGCGGCTGCGCCGGGCCGGAAAGCAGCGTGGCGTCGCCGAGGTTGACCGCGCCGCAAGGCAAGGCGCAACCCATCAGCGCGAAAAGCGTCATGCGGATGAGCAGGCGGGAGCGATGCTTGAATTGGCCACTGGCACGCGGGCCGGGTGCGATGTGAAGAACGTGGTTTGCGAATCGTCCGGCTTCGCGCGGGAGGCCTGCCGTGCGCAGCATGGTGGCGTGAGAGGCCTCCATTGTGCTGGGCGCGGCGTGCTTGCAATTCATGTTGTTGCAGGGGGAAATCAGTAAGGAGTCGTAATAGTTGCGATACGGAATGTTGTGAAGCTTAATGAGCGCATCCCTCGAAGAAGTGAGAGATCGTCTTTGTACGGACAATCTTTGTGTGATGTTTTTACTTCTTTGGTTTTATGTCGATGAGCCTTGTGATGCGTCGAAAAGACGCATTACCCGCAGGTGTCGGCTTGCGCGGCAACGAAAAGGATGCTTGGGGAAAAAGAGGGCGTGTCTTGCGGGCACGCGCGTGGCGAAGCCGGCATTGCCGGTCACCTCAGCTGGGAGGTGCAGGCAAGTGTGGAATGCGCGAGGCTTGTCCGCTCCCGGGCGAAGCAAGCCCCGCCGGGTTTGGGACTCAGGAGAGGCCGCTCAGGCGGGCTTGAGCAGGTGCAGCGCGGCCTTGGCGATGCTTTGCGCATCGACGCTGAAAAACTCCCGCAGCGCGGCGCGTGTGTCGCTGCGGCCGAAGCCGTCGGTGCCCAGCGTCAGGTAGCGCCGGCCTTCGGGCAGGAAGGCGCGGATGCTTTCGGGAACGGCGCGCACGTAATCTGTGGCGGCGATGATGGGGCCGGTGCTGGCCTTCAACTTCTGCGCGACGAAGGTCTCAGCGTGCGCTTCGCCGCTGAGAGCCGCTTGCTGGTTGGCCGCGCCGTCGCGCGCGAGTTCGCTCCAGCTGGTCACGCTGTACACCGTGGCGGCGATGCCCTGCTGCGCGAGCTGTTGCGCGGCCTTGATGACTTCGGTAAGGATGGCGCCCGAGCCCATCAGCGTCACTTCGCCGGCGGCCTTCTTGCCGGCGGGCAGGAAACTGTCGAAGCGATAGCAGCCGCGGATGATGTCGGCTTCGGCGCCGGGTCGCAAGTCGGGCTGGGCGTAGTTCTCGTTCATCAGCGTGACGTAATAAAACACGTCTTTTTGCTCGACCATCATTTCCCGCATGCCGCGGTCCAGGAYCACGGCGAGTTCGCCGGCGAAGGCCGGGTCATAGGCTTTGCAGTTGGGGATGGTGGCGGCGATCAGGTGGCTGCTGCCGTCCTGGTGCTGCAGGCCTTCACCGCCCAGGGTGGTGCGGCCTGAGGTGGCGCCCAGCAGGAAGCCGCGTGCGCGCTGGTCGGCGGCGGCCCAGATCTGGTCGCCCACGCGCTGGAAGCCGAACATGGAGTAATAGATATAGAAGGGCAGCATGGCCAGGCCGTGCACGCTGTAGCTGGTGGCGGCGGCCGTCCAGCTGGCGAGCGCGCCGGCTTCGCTGATGCCTTCCTCCAGGATCTGGCCGTCCAGCGCCTCGCGATAACTCAGCACCGAGCCTATGTCTTCGGGTGCGTAGCGCTGGCCCACGCTGGAATAGATGCCGACCTGCTTGAACAGGTTGGCCATGCCGAAGGTGCGTGCCTCGTCGGTTTCGCGGCGCGGCAGGTAGCCGCCCAGCGCCGCGCGCCTGGCGTGCATGTACTGCATCTCGGCGCTGTCGGCGGCGGGTTTGTAGAAGGCCAGGTTTCTGGCCTGCTCGTCACTGAGGGGCAGGTTGAAGCGGTTGCGGAATTCGATGAGGTCTTCGCCGTCAAACTTTTTTTGCGAGTGCGTGGTCATGCGGCCCTGGCCGGCGCTGCCCATGCCGTAGCCTTTTTTGGTGTGCGCCAGGATCACGGTGGGCTGGCCCTGGTGATTCGCGGCCGCGGCGTAGGCGGCGTGGATTTTCACGAGGTCGTGGCCGCCGCGTTTGAGGCGGTCTATCTGCTCGTCGGTCATGCCCTGGGCCAGGCGCGCGAGTTCGGCGTTCTGGCCGAAGAAGTTGTCGCGGTTGAAGCGCCCGTCTTTTGCTGCGAAGGTCTGCATCTGGCCGTCCACTGTTTGCGCGAAGGCCTGGGTCAGCGCGCCGGTCAGGTCGCGCGCGAACAGGCCGTCCCAGTCGCTCCCCCAGACCAGCTTGATGACGTTCCAGCCGGCGCCGGCAAACAGCTTTTCGAGCTCGTCGATGATGCGGCCGTTGCCGCGCACCGGGCCGTCCAAGCGCTGCAGGTTGCAGTTGACGACCCAGACCATGTTGTCCAGGCCCTCGCGCGCGGCCAGGGTCAGCGCGCTCATGGATTCGGGCTCGTCCATCTCGCCGTCGCCGAAGACGCCCCAGACCTTGCGGCCGGTGCAGTCGAGCAGGCGCCGGTGCGTGAGGTAGCGCATGAAGCGCGCGTGGTAGATCGAGCTGATGGGGCCTATGCCCATAGAGCCGGTGGGGAACTGCCAGAAGTCCGGCATCAAATAGGGGTGCGGGTAGCTGCACAGGCCTTGCGCACCCTGGCCGGGCGCGCTGAGTTCCTGGCGGTAAAAGCCCAGGTCTTTTTCGCTGAGGCGGCCTTCGAGATAGGCTCGTGCATAGACGCCGGGCGCGCTGTGCGGCTGGAAGAACACCAGGTCGCCGCGGTGCTGGCCTTCCCCCACACCTTCACGCGCGCGGAAGAAGTGGTTGAAACCGGTTTCAAACAGGTCGGCTGCGCTGGCGTAACTGGCGATGTGGCCGCCGAGTTCGGCGGAGCCGCCGGTTTCGGCCTGGTTGGCGCGCACCACCATGGCCAGCGCGTTCCAGCGCATCAGCGAAGCCAGGCGCTCTTCCATCGCGAGGTCGCCGGGGAACACGGGCTGCTCGTCCACRGCGATGGTATTCATATAAGGCGTGGCCAGCTCGGGCTGCCAGCCTATGCGCTGCTTGCGGGCGACGCGGCTCAGTTCGCCCAGCATGTGCCGCGCGCGGGCGGGGCCGTGGGTCAGGGCCAGCGCCTCAAAGGCTTCACGCCATTCGGCGGTTTCCTGTGGGTCCGGGTCGGCGGGCGTTGCGGCCTGCATCAGCAAATGGTGGGGGGTGGAATCGTTCATGGCAGAAACGACTGTACGCAGCTTTTCCCGGAAGGTGTAGCCTCAATATCGGGGTTTCAGGCGATTCAGAGGCATAAAATGCCGTAGAAATGGATTTTTACAGATGATGCAGCTTGACGCCCTTGATTTGAAAATCCTCGATGAATTGCAGCGCGACGGCTCGCTGTCCAACGTGGAGCTGTCGCGGCGTGTGCACCTGAGCCCCTCGCCTTGCCTGGCCCGCGTCAAGGCACTGGAGGCGGGTGGTGTGATTGATCGTTATGTGGCGATCGCCAATGCCGCGGCGCTGGGTTTGGGCCTCAATGTCTTTATCTCCATCAGCCTGCGCACGCAAAGCAAGGAGTCGTTGGCCGACTTTGAGCGGCGCATCGCCGAGCACGACCAGGTGATGGAGTGTTATTTGATGTCGGGCGACRGCGATTACCTGATCCGCGTGGCGGTGGCCGACATAGGCGCACTGGAGAAATTCATCCTCGAGCAGCTGTCGCCGATCTCGGGGATTGAAAAAATCCGCTCGAGTTTTGCGCTCAAGCAGGTTCGGTACAAGACAGCCTTGCCGTTGCCCAAACGTTGACCGGGCTTTCAGCGTGAGCCGCGCTCGCCCGCCAGCGAGGGATGCGAGGTTTCAATCGCATTGATCTTGGCCAGCAGGTCCTCACGCCGGTTGGCGCCTTCGGCCGCAGCGCTGCCGGGCTCCAGCGGCGAATCGACAAACTGCACCGGCCGTTTGGTGCCGGAGGCCATGTGGTGCAGGCGTACCTTGAGTGAATCGGTCACATCCGCGGCGGTTTGATCGCGAGGCGTGTCGTGCCATATGGCGATGTGCAGGCTGAAGGCGCCCGCATCGGCGAATTTTTCGGAGGCGCGTATGCAGTCCGCCAGGATTTTGGTGGAAACCTCCGACAGGACGGCGCGGCTGACGGGCCCTTCGACCAGCACCAGGAAATGGTTTTCGTCACAGCGCGCCACGGTGTCCACGTCACGCGCGGCACGGCGAAGAATCTCACCGATGCGTGACAGTGCGGCGCCGCGCTTTTGGTCGCCCACCTCGTCATGGCTGGGGGCCTGGTTGAGCCAGTGCAGCATCAGCGCGCCGCAGGCCAGCTTCTGCCGGCGGCCGCGCAGCAGCATGGCCGGCAGCCTGGCTTCGATGATGCGCGGCAGCATCAAGCCGCTGGCGGCGTCATAGGTTGCGAGGGTGGCGCCGCGGTGGTTGGAGAACAGCGCCGCCCGGCTGCGCCATGCCAGCACCCCGAAAACCCAGAGCAGGCCGACCATGGCCGACAGCACGCCCGCGGCCTGCGCCGATTCCACATTCAGCACCCAGCCCGCGTTGTAGGAAAGCCGCGCCAGCGCGGCCAGGCCGATAGGCGCGGCACCGAGCAGCAACAGGAGGTTCCAGGCCTGGCCGCGCAGGGATATCCAGACCAGGCTTGCCAGTATCGCCATGGTGGCCAGCGCCAGCCACAGGTTGCGCAGGTCGCGCGGCACGAAGTCCAGGCGGACCATCATCACGCAGGCCATGAGCAGGCTGCCCGCCGTGACGGCGGCCAGCATCCGGTACAGGCGCGGATGACCGTCCCGGGCATAGCTGGCCTGGGCGCAGAACCAGGCGGCCGCAGCCATGGTCACCGTGGCCGAAACCCAGCCCATGACCTGGTTCAGGTGCACGCTGTAGGGCCAGATGCGCCAGCCGCCATAGCCGATCAGCACCAGCTGCGTGAACATCAGTGTCACCACCACGGCGCCGAACGACAGGAAAACCCTGCTGCGCGACAGGCTGAACGCGGCCAGGCACAGCAGGGCCAGCACGCTGAACATGCCCCACATCAGCCCTATCACCACGCCGACCCGCGAGGCGCCGTCTATGTATTCGATGGGGGTGAGCAGCATGGGCCGTTCGGTGATGGGCCGGCGGTGCTCGAAACGCAGGTAATAGAYCTGCGGCTGGTCGGCGCGCGATTGCAGTTCGAAGCTCGGGACGCGGGTGCGCAAGGCCCAGTAGGCCGGGGCGATCGCCTCGCCCGCGGCGTGGACCTGCCAGCCGCCTTGCGGGTCGCGCGCATAAAGGCTGACCTTGAAGACCGCCTGGGCGGGCAGCCGGACGTACCAGGTCTGCAGGTTCTCGGTGACCGGCAAGGCGAAGCTGGCCCAGACTTCCTGCTTGTCCGAGGTCGGCAGGATGGTGTCGTCGGTATAGGGCTGGAAGACGCGTTTTTCGGCGCCGGATTCCGCGCTGCTGAAGGCGTCGGGCGAGGTGACGGAGTCCTTGGGTACGGCGACCCATTGCAGCGGCTGGGCCAACGTGATCTGGGGGCTGTTTTCATACAGGCGGTCAAACACCTGCGCATGGCTGGCGCCAAAAATGGCGCAGAGCAGCATGAAGAGGAGGCCACGCAGGCTTGCTTTGAAGGACATGGGCATAGCTTATGGCAAAAGAGCGGCGTGACCACAACCGACGGCTGGCCGATTCGGGCAATTTATACCGTGAACAGCTGTTTAAACCGGAAATCAGCGTCGTCCCGAAAATTTCCTTGAGGGGCAGCCCTCCGCCTTCTGTAATGAGGGCGTCACACGAGTTGCACACCATCCGCTTTTCATCAACAGTGGATTGCACATGCCTTTTTCCCGTTTTTCCGCGACGCGGCGCCCTGCCTTCAGCGCTCCCGTCAAAGCCCTCTTCTTGGCGCTGGCCGCTGCCGCGCTGGTGTCGCCGCTGCAAGCCCAGACGGCTTTCCCGGCCACGCTGGCCGGCCATGCCGTGATGCCCGCCAGATCCTTTGTCGCCGCGCCCAAGGATGCGCCGCAGGACCTGCAGGTCAGCGGGAAGTTCACCAATGGCCAGCGCACCGAAGCGCTGGGCACGGTGGAGGGCATGTCGGCCGGCCGGCCCACCGGTGTCTCGCTGCCTTTCAAGGGCCAGCCGCTGCAAGGCCATTCGGGTATCAAGAAGATGGCCGACGGCACCTTCTGGATCCTCACCGACAACGGCTTCGGCGCCAAGGCGAACTCACCCGATGCCATGCTCTACCTGAACCACTACAAAGTGGACTTCAAGGCCGGCAGCATGACGAGGCTGGAAACCGTTTTCCTGCATGACCCGGACAAAAAAGTGCCGTTTCGCATCGTCCACGAAGGCACCAAGAAACGCTACCTGACGGGCAGCGACTTCGACACCGAAAGCTTCCAGTTCGCCGGCGGCGCGCTGTGGATTGGCGACGAGTTCGGCCCCTTCCTGATCAAGGCCGACCTCAAGGGCAAGGTGCTGGCGGTGTTCGAGACCCTGGTGGACGGCAAGGTGGTGCGTTCGCCCGACCATCCCGCCGTCACCACACCTGGCGCGCCCGGCGGCGCGGTCGACTTCCAGATCAAGCGTTCCAAGGGCTTCGAAGGCATGGCGTCGTCAAAGGACGGCAGCAAGCTGTACGCTCTGCTCGAAGGCCCGGTGTGGAATGCCGAGGCGAAAGACTATGAACGTGTGGCCGGCAAGGAAGCTTTGCGCGTGCTGGAGTTCGACGTGCAGGCCGGCAAGTGGAGCGGCCGTTCATGGATGTACCCGCTGGAGGCCAACGGCAACGCCATCGGCGACTTCAACATGATCGACGGCACCACGGGCCTGATCATCGAGCGCGACAACGGCGAAGGCACGGCCGACAAGGCCTGCCCCGAAGGCCAGAAGCGCGCCGACTGCTTCCACGACATCGCGAAATTCAAGCGCATCTACAAGATCGAGATGACGGACGCCAACGTGGGCGGGCCGGTGCGCAAGGTCGGCTACATCGACCTGCTCAACATCGCCGACCCGCAAAAGCTGGCGCGCAAGCCGCTGAACGAGGGCGTGCTCAAATTCCCCTTCTTCACGATTGAAAACGTGGACGTGGTGGACGCGACGCACATCGTGGTCGGCAATGACAACAATTTGCCGTTTTCCAGCAGCCGTGAGCCGAACAAGGCCGACGACAATGAGTTGGTCCTGCTTGAAGTCGGCGAGCTTTTGAACGCTAAATAAGCCGGCGAAGCATCAACGCCTAAAAAGCTACGGGCGTCAGTCGCTATCCATGGGATAGTTTCTGACGCCCGTTTTGCGTCTGGGTAGGACGAGGTGAATCGCTTACATCTTGGACTGGAACACCAGCCCGGCGTGCTCACGCAGCGCATGGAACTTGATCTTGGGCCATTGCTGCTCCACGGCGCGCAGGGTGGCGCTGTGGTCCACCAGCAGGGTGGGCG
>NZ_JBFUBY010000268.1:0-5714 GCF_056405515.1 Polaromonas sp. P1_G2 | reverse complement strand
GGCGGCCTTGCCTGCCTTCGCCGCTGCATTGGCGCCCTGCGTCACCTCGACAGCGCCGGCCACGCCCGCTGCGCCGGCCGCGCCTTTGCCGGCGGCACCGGCGGCGGCTGTGCCTTTTCCGGCAGCGGAGCCGAGCTTGGCGAGGGCGCCCCAGAAGGCATGGGACGGGGCGGGGAGAAGTGCCAGGGCCAGCAATGCGGCCAGGCAACTGCCGTGGAGGGCTGCGCGGCGGACGGGGGCTGTTGAGTGCTGCATGGGCGTCTTCCGGTCAGGTGTTTGCGGGTCAGTCGGCTTTCTTGCGGCGGGCGCGCCAGGCCCGCGCAACTTGCAAACCGCCGCCGCCGCCCAGGCCGACCAGCACGATGCCGGCGATGGCACCGTTGCCGTAGCCGGATTCAAAAATATCGAAGCCGAGCAGATGGCCGGCCCAGAAGCCGAGCAGCGCACCGCCGACAAAACCGACCGCGTCGGACAGGCCTTCGACCAGCAAGGATTTTTGGCTCATGTGTGAATCCCGTGTTCAGCGATTGTTGCGCTGCATGAAAACCAGCTTCTCGAACAGGGTCACGTCCTGCTCGTTCTTGAGCAGCGCGCCCACCAGCGGCGGCACGGCGACCTTGTCGTCCTTGCTTTGCAGGGCGTCCAGCGGGATGTCTTCGGCGACCAGCAGCTTGAGCCAGTCCAGCAGYTCGSWGGTCGASGGYTTCTTCTTGAGGCCGGGCAGGTTGCGCACGTCGTAAAACGTTTTCATCGCGGCCGTTAGCAACTCTTTCTTGAGATCCGGGAAATGCACGTCGACGATCTGCTTCATGGTGTCGGCGTCGGGGAACTTGATGTAGTGGAAAAAGCAGCGGCGCAAAAACGCGTCGGGCAGTTCTTTTTCGTTGTTGGAGGTGATGAACACCAGCGGGCGGTGCCTGGCCTTGATGAGTTCGCGTGTTTCGTACACATAGAACTCCATGCGGTCGATCTCGCGCAGCAGGTCGTTGGGGAATTCGATGTCGGCCTTGTCGATCTCGTCGATCAGCAACGCCACCGGCGTTTCCGAGGTGAAGGCCTGCCACAGCACGCCCTTGACGATGTAGTTGTGGATGTCCTTGACTTTTTCGCCGCCGTCGACGGTGGACAGCTGCGAGTCGCGCAGGCGCGACACCGCGTCATATTCATAGAGGCCCTGCTGCGCCTTGGTGGTCGATTTGATGTGCCATTGCAACAGCGGCAGGCCCAGCGACTCGGCCACTTCCTCGGCCAGCATGGTCTTGCCGGTGCCGGGTTCGCCCTTGACCAGCAGCGGCTTTTTCAGGGCGGCGGCGGCGTTCACGGCAAGCATCAGGTCCTGGGTGGCGACGTAGTTCTTGGATCCTTGGAATTTCATGGTCTGGCGTCAATGTGGGCGGGTTTGGGGGGCTATTCTCTTGGTTTGAAAAACAGCCGGTGCTTGGGGGCAACAGGCCCAGATATAATCCGGGGTTGTTTATAAGATKAATTCCCACCTGATTGTGCGCGCAAAATGAATAAGCTGTTCACCACGATATTCGCCGTTGCTGTCTCTTGTGCGACGGCTGCCAGCCTGGCCCAGGAAGTCAAGGGCGACGCCAAGGCCGGCGAAACCAAGAATGCCATGTGCATCGGCTGCCACGGCATCCAGGGTTACCAGGCCTCCTTCCCCGAGGTCTACAAGGTCCCGAAAATTTCCGGCCAGAGCGCCAAATACATCGTCGCCGCGCTCAACGAATACAAAAAAGGCGAACGCAAACATCCGACGATGCGCGCCATCGCCGACTCCCTGACCGACCAGGACATCGCCGACCTCGCCGCCCACTACAGCGTCGACGGCATGACGGCCGCCGAGCTGGCCAAGGCAGCCGAATTGGCCAAGGCCGCCGCCGCGCCGGCCCAGGCCGCCTCATCGGCCAAGGCTCCCGAAATAGCCAAGCCCAGCAGGGAACCCAGCGCCGAAGTCAAGGCCCTGCTGGACAAAGCCAATTGCGCGTCTTGCCACGGCACCAACTTCAGCCTTCCGGGCGAGGGATACCCCAAGATCGGCGGCCAGCACGCCGACTATCTCTTTGTGGCCCTGAAAGCCTACAAGATGGAGCCCGGCAACCCCAAGGTCGGCCGCGGCAATGCCGTCATGGGCGCCATGATCAAGCCTTACACCAATACCGAGTTGAAGCTGCTGGCCAACTACCTGGCCTCTATCGACGGCGACCTGAAGACCATTCCGCAGAAGAAATTCCGCTAAGCCGGAAGATCCCGCCCAACAAAAAAGCCGCTTCATCAAGCGGCTTTTTTGTTGGTCAGTCTTTTGTTGCCCGGCGTTGAACGCAGTCTATGTACGCGGCGCCGTCGGGCGGGCGCCCCGCGCGCTGGCTCTCCCAGACCATCTGTCCCAGGCAGTCCATGGTTTCATGGTGGGCGTCGTGCAGGGAGTTGCGCCTGGCCGTCAGCAGTTCCACGGCCTGGCGTATGCCGCGCGGCTGGTCGATGGAGCATTGCTCGCTGATCGACAGGTGCATGGAGAGGTGCAAAAACGGATTGGTCTTGCCGGCCTCGACGTCGTACATCTTTTCCAGCGCACCGTCGGCATCGGCGAAATCCGCATGGTATTCGGGATGCTCTTCGATCCACTGGCTGGCGAGGGTTTCAATCGCCTCCATGGGCTGGCCGGCGCGGGCCTTGGCATAGACGGAGCAGAAGAAGCGACGAACGTCGGCTTGTGAGGGCGTGAACATGGACGAAAGCGTATCACGCGGGTGTTTTCCAATGCCGGCCTGGGGTTGTGCTTTTCAGTGCTCGGGCCACAGGGCTGGCTGGCTACGTCCTACAGACAGCTTCTCTGCCCCTGCCTACATTACGAAGCACAGTGGCGAAGTTCCGGGGCAAGGCCACTCCATAACCATTCACAAGCCCGGCGAGGAGATTTCAGATGAACGCAGCACGCATCACAGGCATTGTCCTGATCGTTTTGGGCCTGGCCGGATTTTTCACCGGCGGCTTCAGCTTCACCAAGGACACGACGGCCGCCAAGCTGGGCCCCATCCAGCTGACCGTGAAAGAAAAAGAGTCGGTCAACATTCCGCAGTGGCTGAGCCTGGGCGCCATCGTTCTCGGTGCGGTCGTACTTGTCGTGGGTTTTAAAAAGAACTGAGCTGTTCCATCAGCCTCAACTGCGTTGCACGCTCAGCATGCGAGAAATCGCATGCGCCGCCGCCAGCAGTTGCGGCAGCATGCTTTCCTGCATGGCCTTGGCGCTGGTGCGGTTGGCCTGGCCGCTGATGTTGAGGGCGGCCACTGTCTGGCCGGCGCGGTTGGTGATGGGCGCGGCCATGGACACCAACCCTTCTTCCAGTTCCTGGTTCACCAGCGACCAGCCCTGCTTGCGCGCCTGCGCGACCTTGGCCGCCAGCTCTTTCACGTCGGTCACGGTGTATTTGGTGCGGGCCGTCAATGTTGAGGCCTGCAGGCACTTTATGAGTTCGGCCCCGGGCAGGGCCGACAACAACATGCGGCCCATGGAGGTGCAGTAAGCCGGCAGGCGCGAGCCCACGCCCAGGCTGATGCTCATGATCTTGTGCGTGGGCACGCGCAGCACGTAGACGATGTCCGTGCCGTCCAGCACCGCAGCCGAGCACGATTCCTTGACCTCGCCGACCAGCGCTTCCATCACGGGTTCGGCCAGGTTCCAGATTGGCATGGAGGACAGGTAGGCAAAACCCAGGTCCAGGATGCGCGGCGTGAGGCTGAAGAGCTTGCCGTCGTTGTGCACATACCCCAGCGTTTCCAGCGTCAGCAGGATGCGGCGCGCGCCCGCGCGGCTCAGGCCGCTGCGCCCGGCGACCTCTGTCAGCGTCTGGCGCGGCGCGTCGGTGCTGAAAGAGCGTATGACCTCCAGCCCGCGCGCGAAGGACTGGACGTAGCCGTCGCCCGGCTTGTGGGCTGTGGCGGGCGTGGATGCGGCGTTTGCCATGGTGCGGGAAATCTCCTAAAATTCATTATACGAACTCTTGTTCTAATGTCGAACAATATTTGACGCGGCCCTCATTCAATGTGAGGCAACCGCCGTACCTGGAGACTTCTGGATGATCAACAAGATTGCCGCTTCCGTCGCCGATGCGCTGGCGGATGTGAAAGACGGCTCAACGGTGCTGATAGGCGGCTTCGGCACCGCGGGCATTCCCAACGAGCTGATTGACGGCCTGATCGCGCAGGGCGCCAAAGACCTCACGGTGGTGAACAACAACGCGGGGAATGCGGAGGTCGGCCTGGCCGCGCTGCTCAAGGCCGGGCGCGTGCGCAAGATCATCTGCAGCTTTCCGCGCCAGGCCGACAGCCAGGTGTTTGACGGGCTGTACCGCAGCGGCAAGCTGGAGCTTGAACTGGTGCCACAGGGCAACCTGGCCGAGCGCATTCGCGCCGCGGGCGCCGGCATAGGCGCGTTCTTTTGCCCCACGGGCTATGGCACCGAACTGGCCCTGAACGCCGACGGCAGCGCCAAGGAAACCCGCGAGATCAACGGCCGGCAGTACGTGCTCGAGATGCCGATCTACGGCGACGTGGCCCTGATCAAGGCCGAACGCGGCGATCGCTGGGGCAACCTGACTTACCGCATGGCGGCGCGCAACTTCGGCCCGGTGATGGCGACGGCGTCCAAAAAGACGATCGCCACCGTGCACGAGATCGCCGAGCTCGGTGACCTTGACCCTGAGACCATCGTGACGCCGGGCATCTTCGTCCACCACGTCGTCAAAATCCCACGCATAGCCACCCAAGCCGGCGGCCTCAAGAAAGCGGCATGACCATGACTTACCAACGCCGCAGCAAGGACCAGCTCGCAGCCCGCGTCGCGCAGGATATTTTTGACGGTGCCGTCGTCAACCTCGGTATAGGCCAGCCCACGCTGGTGGCCAACCATTTGCCGGCCGGCCGCGAGGTCATTCTGCAAAGCGAGAACGGCATCCTCGGCATGGGCCCGGCGCCCGCCGAAGGCCAGGAAGACTACGACCTGATCAACGCCGGCAAGCAGCCGGTGACGCTGCTCAAGGGCGGCGCGTTTTTTCACCATGCCGACAGCTTCGCGATGATGCGCGGCGGCCACCTCGACATCTGCGTGCTGGGCGCCTTCCAGGTCTCGGCCACCGGCGACCTCGCCAACTGGAGCACCGGCGAGCCCGGCGCGATTCCGGCGGTGGGCGGCGCCATGGACCTGGCCATAGGCGCGCGGCAGACCTGGGTCATGATGGATTTGCTGACCAAGCAGGGCGCCAGCAAGCTGGTGAGCCAATGCAGCTACCCGCTGACCGGCATAGGCTGCGTCAAGCGTGTGTATTCAGATCTCGCGACACTGGAATGCACGCCGCAGGGCCTGAAGCTGATCGACACCGTCGAAGGCCTCACGCACGCGGAACTCGAAATACTGGTCGGCCTGCCGATTGCGGCCGCCTGAACTTCACCCTCTTCGGAAAAAGACACACCATGACCCAAGCTTTTATCTGCGACGCGATCCGCACCCCCTTCGGCCGCTACGGCGGCGCCCTGAGCAGCGTGCGCACCGACGACCTGGGCGCGACCCCGCTGAAGGCGCTGATGGCGCGCAACCCCAAGGTGGACTGGCAGGCCGTCACCGACGTGATCTACGGCTGCGCCAACCAGGCCGGCGAAGACAATCGCAACGTGGCGCGCATGGCAGCCTTGCTGGCCGGCCTGCCCATGGA